>NZ_JBXASU010000035.1:0-73500 GCF_058809705.1 Cupriavidus sp. MPR-AND1C
CTTCTTTGCCTACTTTCTTGGCGAGACAAGAAAGTAGGTCGCCTCCCCGCAGGGGAGGTGAAACTGCCTTTGACTTTCAGCTTCTGACCTTGAAGTCGCAGGTTAGAAGTCAGTATGGCTCCACCCGGCTGCAGGTCACACAGCTACACCTAGTCTTTGATCTTGACGTTGCCGTCCACCAGATAAGGATCCGGGAAGCCCAGCGCTTGCAGCGTTTCCGTCTCGATGGCTTCCATCTCTTCCGCTTCGCCATCTTCCTCGTGCTCGTAGCCTTGCGCATGCAGGACGCCGTGCACGATCAGGTGTGCGTAGTGCGCTTCAAGCGACTTTTTCTGCTCGCGGGCTTCCTGCTCCACGACCGGGCAGCACAGGACGATGTCGCCGCTGACCGGGTCGGACTCGTGCTCGGCATAGGCGAAGGTCAGCACATTGGTCGCGTAGTCCTTGCCGCGGTAGCTGCGGTTCAGGCTGCGGCCTTCTTCCTCGCCGACGAAGCGGATGGTCAGCGTCGCATCGGCGTACAGCGCTGACTTGGCCCAGGTCTGGACCTTGCGCTGGGTCGGCAGGCCGCGCTGTCCCTTGATGCCTTCGCCATATTGCAGTGCCAGCTCCAGGGATGGCGGTGTGGCGGGGGTGCCGGTGGTGGTGACCGTAGGCGTGGCGGTAACGGCGACCGACAAGGCGTCGTGGTTGTCCGGGCGTACCAGCAGGCCGGCCTGCTGGCGGTCGTCGGTGTGCTCGGCCAGCAGCGCGACTACGCCGTCGGCGGCTTGCGACAGGTCCACGGTGATGCTGCGGCCGTCAGGCAGCTGCACGCGCAGGGCGTGTGCCTGGGTCTTGCGCGCACGGCCTTCGGCGTCGAACAGGATCAGGCTGGCGGGGGAGGAGGATTTTGTGTTCACGATTGGGCGGTTGATCAAGCGTCTCGATGTTGAGCGTGATATTCGTCATAGGCATCGACGATGCGCGCCACCAGCGGGTGTCGCACTACGTCGGTGCTGGTAAAGCGGGTCATGGCCACGCCGCGCACTTCACGCAGCACGTGCTGGGCTTCCACCAGCCCGCTCTTCTGCCCGCGTGGCAGGTCGATCTGGGTGGTGTCGCCGGTGATGACCGCCTTGGAGCCAAAGCCGATCCGGGTCAGGAACATCTTCATCTGCTCGGGCGTGGTGTTCTGCGCCTCGTCCAGGATGATGAAGGCGTGGTTCAGCGTGCGCCCGCGCATGTAGGCCAGCGGCGCGACCTCGATCATCTGGCGCTCGAACATTTTCTGCGTGCGGTCGAAGCCGAGCAGGTCGTAGAGCGCGTCGTACAGCGGCCGCAGGTAAGGATCGATCTTCTGCGCCAGGTCGCCGGGCAGGAAGCCCAGGCGCTCGCCGGCTTCCACCGCCGGTCGCGTCAGCACGATGCGCTTGACCGAGTCGCGCTCGAGCGCGTCCACGGCGCAGGCCACCGCCAGGTAGGTCTTGCCGGTGCCGGCCGGGCCGATGCCCAGAGTCAGGTCGTGCGCCAGCACGTTGCGCAGGTAGTCGCGCTGCATGGGCGTGCGCCCGTGCAGGCCCGCGCGGCGCGTATGCAGCACGGGGGATTCGTCATCGTCGCTTCCGGTATCCGCGCTTGCGCCGTCGGGCACATAGCCGCCGTGCGCGGCGACCTGGCGCGCCTCGACCAGGCCGAGCTGCACGTCGTCGATCGACAGCGCGGTGCGGGCGTTGTTGTAGAAGCGCTCAAGGGCCGCCGCGGCGTCGCGGGCGTAGGCGCCGCGCACGGTCATGCGATGGCCGCGGCGCTGGATGGTGACGTCGAGCGCTTGCTCGATCTGGCGCAGGTTCTCGTCAAGCGGCCCGCACAGGTTCTGCAGGCGGGCGTTGTCGTCCTTGGGGGCGACGAATTCGGCTGAAGGGATTTTCATCTGGGTACGAGTGGCTGCATCAGGCTGCATCGGGCGCGGGTTACTGGCGCACGACGATTTCGCCGCGCAGCGAATGCGGGAAGGCTTCGGTAATGGCCACGTCCACCATTTCGCCGACCATGCGGTCGCGCCTGGCCTGGGGCACGCCGGGCAGCGCGAAGTTCACCACGCGGTTGTTCTCGGTGCGGCCGTGCAGTTCGGTCGGATCCTTGCGTGCCGGGCCTTCCACCAGGATGCGCTGCACCGAGCCGACCATGCCTTTGCTGATGCGCTGCACGTTTTCCTCGATGGTGGCCTGCAGATGCTGCAGGCGCCGTAGCTTGACCTCGTGCGGCGTGTCGTCGGCCAGGTTGGCCGCCGGCGTGCCGGGGCGCGGGCTGAAGATAAACGAGAACGAAGTGTCGTAGCCGATCTCCTCGATCATCGCCATCAGCTTGTCGAAGTCCGCCTCGGTCTCGCCGGGGAAGCCGATGATGAAGTCGGATGACAGCGACATGTCCGGGCGCAGCGCGCGCAACTTGCGGATGATGCTCTTGTATTCCAGCACGCTGTAGCCGCGCTTCATCGCCATCAGGATGCGGTCTGAAGCGTGCTGCACCGGCAGGTGCAGGTGGTTGACCAGCTTCGGGCAGCGCTCGTACATCTCGATCAGGCGCGGCGTGAATTCCTTCGGGTGGCTGGTGGTGTAGCGGATGCGCTCGATGCCGGGGATCTCGGCCACGTATTCGATCAGCAGCGCGAAGTCGGCGATCTCGCTGGTGCCGCCCATGGCGCCGCGATACGCGTTGACGTTCTGGCCCAGCAACGTGACTTCGCGCACGCCTTGCCCGGCCAGCCCGGCGACTTCCGCCTGTACGTCCTCGAACGGGCGGGAGACTTCCTCGCCACGGGTATAGGGCACCACGCAGTAGCTGCAGTACTTGGAGCAGCCTTCCATGATGGAGACAAAGGCGCTCGGGCCATCCACGCGTGCCGGCGGCAGGTGGTCGAATTTTTCGATTTCGGGAAAGGAAATGTCCACCTGCGAGTGGCCGGTCTGCTGGCGGCGGTTGATCATGTCAGGCAGGCGGTGCAGCGTCTGCGGGCCGAACACCACGTCGACATAGGGCGCACGCTTGACGATGGCGGCGCCTTCCTGGCTCGCCACGCAGCCGCCCACGCCGATCACCAGGTCCGGCTTGACGGCCTTGAGCGCCTTCAGGCGGCCCAGTTCGGAGAACACCTTCTCTTGCGCCTTCTCGCGCACGGAGCAGGTGTTGAAGAGGACGACGTCCGCTTCTTCCAGCGTGTCTGTCTTCTCCATGCCCTGGGTGGCATGGAGCATATCGACCATCTTGTCCGAGTCGTACTCGTTCATCTGACAGCCGTAGGTTTTGACGAAGACTTTTTTCATGGTGCCGATCTCAGTGGTTGACCTGGGGGCATCAGGGTTTCATGGGGACGAAAGACATCCGGGCCTCGGCGCGCCGCCGCGCCCCGGACTACGACTATTGCGCTGCTTTTTGTTCCTGCTCGGTCAGCACCCAGGCCGTCAGCAACTGGCCGTAGAGGTCGAGCTTGAACCGCACCGGCAGCTTCTGGCCGGCCACCGCCCCGATGGGCAGCAGCTGGTTGTCCGTGCCAAACAGCCGCAGGCCCGGCGCCACGCCAACGGTCTTGCCGTCCAGCGTGGCCGACTGCGGCGCGCTGGGCGACTGCGCGGCGAGCACCAGCTTGGCCTTGGCGGCGTCCGCGGGGATCACGCGCAACGCCTGCTGCGCATACGCCGTTGGCGGCAGCAGCGCGGCAGGCAAAACAAGCGATGCAGCTAGCAAGGTGGCCCGGACCAAAGCGAAAAGGGCGGGACGCGCGGCACGGTTGGCTGGCATGGAGGCTCCGGCAGAAACGGTTCGGAAAACGAAAGCGGAAAACGAAAGCGATTCGGGTCTTCTCCCCGGTGGCGCGGGCCGGGCAACCTAGTATTCTACCCGGTCGCCCGCCGGCCGCGCGGCGCTAGAACAGCCCGGATGCTTCCTGCAGCACACGCTGCTTGGAGACCGTGCCCATCAGCTCGCGCCCGGCCGTGTCGCGGATCAGCGGGATCCGGTTGAGCGCGTGATGGGTGAACAGCCGCAGCGCGTCGGGCAGCCGCGACTCCGGCGTCAGGGTGGGGAAATCGCGTTCGCACAGTGTCAGCAGGCCCACGTGCGGCCGCTCGCGCAGTGCGCGATGCACCGCATGGATCGACAGCGCGCCCAGCAGGCAGCCATCCGGGCCAACCACATAAAGATAGCGCGTGCCGGTCTCGGCGAACTTGTCGCTGGCCTGCTCCAGCGTGGCCTCGGGGCCGATGACGGTGTCGGTGGCGTCGCACAGCCCGGCCAGCGTCCGCGCCCGCGCGCGTTCCGCTGCGGCGGATGCCTGGGAGCGCTCTGCCACCACGCTGTACAAGGACAAGGTCTGGCAGCGCGATGCGGTGTAGTAGGCCGCAGCCGCGCCGATCATGCCCGGCAGCAGCAGCGCCGGGGCCAGCGTCATCTCGAACACCATCAGCACCGACATCAGCGGCGCCTGGCTGGTGGCGGCCAGGAAGGCTGCCATGCCCACCAGCGGCAGCAGCGGCGCGCCGCTGCCGCCCGGCACGGCGGGAGCCAGCAGCTGCCCGAGCGCCGCGCCGACGAACAGCGAAGGCGTGAACACGCCGCCCACCGCGCCCGAGCCCATGCTGAGCACGGTGGCCAGCAGCTTGGCCAGCAACACCGCCGCCAGCGATACGCTCAAGGGGTGCGCCTGCAGGATCGACTGGATGGTGTAATAGCCGTTGCCGACCACCTCGGGCACCCAGATCGCCAACACGCCCACCATCGCACCGCCCAGCGCCAGGCGCGGCACCAGGCCGCCCGGCACCCGGGCAAAGGCACCCTTGGCCAGGCTGGAGGCGCGCATGAAAAGGGCGCCGGACACGCCGGCGAGCACGCCGAGCAAGACCGCCGCCAGCAGCATGGGCGGATGCAGCAGGTCGGCGGGCACGCTCAGGCCGGGATAGAGCGGCTGCAGGCCACCATGTAACTGGCTGACCACCGTGCCCGCCACGGAAGCCAGGAACAGCGGCATCAGGCGCTGCACTGCCACTGCGCCGAAGACCACCTCGGCCACGAAGACCGCCGCCGATAGCGGCGTGTGGTACACCGAGGCCAGCCCGGCGGCGGCCGCGCAAGCCGTGAGCATGCGCCGCAGGTTGGTGTCGCCGTCCGGCCCGCAGCCACCGCGCGCGGACGGAAACACCGATCCGCACAGGGCCGCGAGCTGGATCATCGCGCCTTCCTTGCCCACCGAGCTGCCGGTGACGATGGAGCAAAACGAAGACAGCGCGCGCAGCAAGGTGATGCGCACCGGCAGGCGCCCGGTGCCGCTGGCAACCGCTTCCATATAGTCGGAGACGCCTGGCTGCGCGGCGTTGAGCTTGGCTGCCGCCGTCAGCAGCAAGCCCGCGATCACGCCGCCAAGCGTCGGGATCGCCACCCGCCAGATCAAGGCGAGGCCTGCGAATACCATGACGATATCGGCATGCGTGCCAAACATCACATAGCCGCTGGCGTCCAGCGCCTCCTTGAACAGGGTGGTGACGATGGCCGCGGCAATCCCTACCGGGATGGCAGTAAAGAGGGTGACTTCCTGGTCTTCGATAAACCTGAACCGCATCGTGTCGGCATCCGGGGGCTGGGATGGGCTGGGCCGGGCTGGCGCGCGCCCGCGCGGTGCGTGGGCTCACCCAGGCAGGGGCCAGGCGGGGGATGGCCGCCATCATAGCGCAGCGGCGCGCGCGTCCCTCGGGGCGCAGCGCGCGCGTGAAAGCGCCAGGCTGGTACACTAGCGGTCTTTCCTCCTAAAGAAGCGGGGGCAGTCGCCTCGCTTCGCCGGTCGGTATTTCCGGTTTTCGGTTTTCTCACTCACGTCGCCCCCGCGATTGGCGCACCACATGCGCAAAGGGCGGCCGAAGCGTCAATTCATGTCTTTTTCCGAACTTGGCTTGTCCGACAAGCTTATGCGTGCCGTGGCCGAACAGGGCTATACCACGCCGACTCCGATTCAAGCGCAGGCGATTCCCGCCATCCTGAAAGGGGGCGACCTGCTTGCCGGCGCGCAGACCGGCACCGGCAAGACGGCCGGCTTCACGCTGCCGCTGCTGCAACTGCTGTCCGAGTCCTCGGCCGGCCGCGAACCCGCGCGTGGACAGCGCCTGCCGGTGCGCGCACTGGTCCTGACCCCGACCCGCGAACTGGCGGCGCAGGTGGAAGAAAGCGTCCGTAACTACGGCAAGTACCTCAAGCTGCGCTCCATGGTGATGTTCGGCGGCGTGGGCATCAACCCGCAGATCGAACAGCTCAAGCGCGGTGTCGATATCGTGGTGGCCACGCCCGGCCGCCTGCTCGATCACCTGTCCCAGCGCACCATCGACCTGGCGCACGTGGAAATGCTGGTGCTGGACGAAGCCGACCGCATGCTCGACATGGGCTTCATCCACGACATCCGCAAGATCCTCAACGTCTTGCCGCCGAAGCGCCAGAACCTGCTGTTCTCGGCCACCTTCTCCGACGAGATCCGTGGCCTGGCCGACCGCCTGCTGGACAACCCCGCCTCCATCGAAGTGGCGCGCCGCAATACCACGGCCGAAACCGTGGCACAGCGCGTCTACCCGGTGGACCGCGAGCGCAAGCGCGAACTGCTGGCCCACCTGGTGCGCGAGAACGACTGGCACCAGGTGCTGGTGTTCACCCGCACCAAGCATGGCGCCAACCGCCTGGCTGAGCAGCTCGACAAGGACGGCCTGTCGGCATTGGCGATCCACGGCAACAAGAGCCAGTCGGCCCGCACGCGCGCGCTGACCGAGTTCAAGGCCGGCACGCTGCGCCTGCTGGTGGCGACCGATATCGCCGCGCGCGGCATCGACATCGACCAACTGCCCCACGTGGTCAACTACGACCTGCCCAACGTGCCCGAAGACTACGTGCACCGTATCGGCCGTACCGGCCGCGCCGGTGCCGAGGGTGAGGCGATCTCGCTGGTCTGCGTGGATGAAATCTCGCTGATGCGCGATATCGAGCGGCTGATCAAGCGCCAGATCGAGCAAACCATCTTGCCGGGCTTCGAGGTCGATCCGAGCATTCCGGCCGAGCCGATCCAGAAGGGTCGGCAGGCACGTGGCCAGGGCCAGGGCAATGGTGGTGGCCGTGGCCGCGGCCAGGCTCCCGCCGGCGGCCAGCCGCGCGGCCGCGCACCGGCAGCGGACGCCGGCGAGCGCCAGCAACGTCCGGCACGCGCGCCGCAAGGCCGCGGCCAGGCTCCGGCCGCGGCCGATGGGCAAGGCCAGCGCCGCGCGCCACAGGCACCGGGCCAGCGCCCTGCGCAGGGCAGCGGCCGGCCGGCTTCGGCCGGGCAAGGCAACCCGCGCAACGGTCAGGCCAATGGCAACCGCACCGGCGAGGCCAATGGCAACCGTGCCGCTGGCAATGGCAATGGCAATGGCAACCGCGATCGCAATGGCGATGTCAACGGCAACCGCGCCGGTGTCAACACCCATGCCGCGCAGCCGCGCACCGGACAGGATCCGGCACGCGGCCGCCGTCCGGCGCCGCAAGCCGCGCTGCTGGGCGGCCAGCGCGCCAAGCCCACGCGCTAACTCCACAACCTTCCCCAACGGCTGCCACGCGTAATGTCCAGTTCAGGGTTTGACCTTCAGGTGCCCGGCGACGGTGGCACGTCCACCGACGGCGATGGCGTGCCCTACGCCCGCCTCACGCCGGACCTGATGCTGGATGCGATGGAGGCCGCCGGTTTCGAGCCGGATGGCCGCCTGCTGGCGCTCAATAGCTATGAGAACCGGGTCTGGCAGGTGGGGATCGAAGGCAGCGCGCCGGTGGTGGTCAAGTTCTACCGCCCGGGGCGCTGGAGCGACGCCGCCATCCTGGAAGAGCATGCTTTCGTGCGGCAACTGGCCGACGCCGAGATTCCGGCGGTGCCGGCCATCGCGCGCGACGGCGCCACGCTGCTGGCGCATGCGGGTTTTCGCTTCGCGGTGTTTCCCCGCTGCGGGGGGCGCGAGCCGGAGCTGGATCGTGCCGATACGCTGACCTGGCTTGGCCGTTTCATCGGCCGCATCCATGCGCTCGGCGCCACGCATCCTTACCAGGCGCGACCTGCCATCGACGTGGACACCTTCGGGGTGGCCCCGCGCGACTGGCTGCTGGCGCAAGACTGTATTCCCCCCGAACTGCGCCCGGCCTGGCAGGCGGTTGCCGATCTCGCCGTGGATGGCGCTCGCCGCTGCTTCGAGCGCGCGGGCGACGTCGCGCAGCTGCGCCTGCATGGCGATTGTCATCGCGGCAATGTGCTGTGGATCGAGGAGTCACATGCGGGTTCGCGCCCGCCCGGGCCACACTTTGTCGATTTCGACGATAGCCGCATGGGGCCGGCGGTGCAGGATCTGTGGATGCTGCTGGAAGGCGACCGCGCCGCCCAGCAGGGCCAGATGGCCGACATCCTGGCCGGCTATGAGGATTTCGCGGAATTCCAGCCGCGTGAGCTTTACCTGATCGAGGCGCTGCGCACGCTGCGCCTGCTGCATTACAGCGCCTGGCTGGCCAGCCGCTGGCGCGATCCGGCCTTTCCGGCGGCATTCCCGTGGTTTGGGACTGCCCGCTACTGGCAGGACCGCATTCTCGAACTGCGCGAGCAGGTCGCGCTGATGGACGAGCCGCCGCTCTGGCCGGTCTGACCTGGCACCGGCCAGCCCAGGCCGGCTGCCTTACTTCTTGCCCGGGGCCTTGACCAGGACTACCGGGCACGGGGCGTGCGCCAGCACCCGTCCCGCCACCGAACCAATCACCGCATCGAAGAACGAGCCGCGGCCGTGCGTGCCCATGACGATGCCGCGCGCATCCACGCTGGCGGCGTAGGCGACGATGCGTTCCGGCGCAAAGCCGTGCAGCGCGTGTTGCTCGAAGGCGACGCCCGCGGCGCCGAGGATGTCGGCCACGGACTGCATGGCCTTACCGCTTTCTTCCTGATGCCAGGCATCGATGGTTTCCTTGCTGACGAAGGCGCGTACCTGTCCGGTGACATCGGGCGTCACATGGACCACATGCACGGTAAAGCCGCTTTGCAGCAGTTTGCCTTCGGCGATGAAGCTGGCGGCTGCGTCGGAAAAGGGCGAACCGTCGGTGGCGAGCACGATGTTGGTCATGGCGGCTATCTCCTGTATTGGCTGTGATCGTTGTCGGCATGGCAACCCCCCGCCGGGGTGGCTCGGGGGCGGCCACTACAGTGATCATGGCATCCTGCGGGCAACCTTGCCTGGATCCAGATCAAGTCGGGCGCAATCGCCGGCGCCTTCCACGAGCCTTCCACGAGCCTTCCAATTTCCCGTTTTGACGGTTTCTTTGCACCGTGCCGTGGCATCTCGGCGCCTTTTTGATGCGGGGAAATCTACGCTGCAGATAGGACAACTCTGTCGGATGTTCCGGCTTGCCGTCATGTGGATCTACTATCGGTTGGCGATCGGCGCGCTGGCCATGCTCGCGCTGATCCTGCTTTTTGCCATGGAATTCGGGCTGGCCAGTGCCATTGCGCGCCGCGAGGAGGGCTTTTCGCAGTCGCCCGACGAGCAGGGTCCCTGAAGGGGCCTGCGCGCCGCCAGGGGCGCCGTGCGTGGACAAGTTGCATGTAGCGGTTCAGACTGCCGGGTGCCGGGCCGCGCGGCTGTCTTGCGGCCCGCCCGTCGTATCCGTCGACATGCACTTTCCTATCCAACAAGAGCCATGAGACTACGTTCCCGCGCCCGCGCGCCAGCCAGCGCGCCGCATCGCGCCCCCCTGCATACCCATTCCTGCATCTTCAAGTTCCCCTTGCGCAGCGCTGTCCGCGCGACCGTGTGCGGCACCCTCGGCGCCGTGCTGCTGGCCGCTGGCGCGCATGCCGCCACGCTCGACCGCGTGCAGCTACAGCAGCAGGCCGACCAGGCCGCGGCGCGCAGTTACCGCGAATGGGTCGAATTGCTGGCGCTGCCCAACGACGCCACCGTGCCGGCGGATATCCAGAAGAACGCGGACTGGCTGGTCAAGGCTTTCGCCCGGCGTGGCTTCCAGGCGCGCGAGCTGCCCAATAACGGCAAGCCGATGGTCTACGCCGAGTATCCCGCCAGCACGCAGCAAAGCGCTGGCCCGCGCAAGACCGTGCTGTTCTACATGCATTTCGACGGCCAGTCGGTGACGCCGTCGCAATGGGCGCAGCCCAGCCCGTGGGGGGCTACGCTCAAGGCGCGCAGCGCCGATGGCAAGTGGGAAACGCTGCCGCTGGACAAACTCTATGCCGGCCAGGTCGATCCCGAGTGGCGCGTGTTCGGGCGTTCGTCGTCGGACGACAAGGGCCCCATCGTGATGTTCCTGGCCGCCATGGATGCGCTCAAGGCCGCCGGGGTGGAGCCTGCGGTCGATATCAAGGTGCTGCTGGATTCCGAGGAAGAGAAGGGCTCGCCGTCGCTGGGCAAGGTGATCGCGGACAACCTGGCGCTGCTGCGCAATGACGGCATGGTGATCTTCGATGGCCCCATGCACCAGAGCAACCAGCCCACGCTGATCTTCGGCAACCGCGGCGTGCTGCTGGTACAGCTCAAGGTATTCGGCGCCAGCCAGGGCCTGCACAGCGGCCACTATGGCAACTATGCCGCCAACCCCGCGCAGCGGCTGGCGAACCTGCTTGCCACCATGAAGGACGACGACGGCCGCGTCACCATTGCCGGCTACTACAAGCCGGTGAAGATCGATGAACGCGCGCGCCGCATCATGGCCGCCGTGCCCGACGACGAGGCCGCGCTGCGCCGCCGCCTGGGCATCGCGCGCGCCGAGCGGGTTGGGGCCAACTACCAGGAGGCCATGCAGTACCCCACGCTGAACGTGCGCGGCATGGCCGCCGGCGACGTGGGCGAGAAGGCCCGCACCATCATTCCGGAAGTGGCGGTGGCCGATATCGATATCCGCACCGTGCCGGAGACCAGCCCGCAATCCCTGTTCGCCCTCGTCAGGCAGCACGTGGAAAAACAGGGCTACCACCTGGTCAAGGGTGAGCCCACCGACGAGGAACGCGCGCGCTATCCCAAGCTTGCCGCGGTCACCGCGGGCGAGGTCTCGGCCTCCAGCTCCGCCGCGCGCACGGACCTGTCGGCGCCGATCAGCCAGTGGCTCACACAGGCCATGCAGCAGTCCTACGGCAAGGCGCCGGTGCAGATCCGCATGATGGGCGGCACCGTGCCGACCGGCGCGGCGGTGCAGGCGCTGCAGGCGCCGTTCGTGATCGTGCCGCTGGTCAATGCGGACAACAACCAGCACAGCTACGACGAGAACATGCGGCTGGGCAACTACCGCGATGGCATCCGTACCGTGATGGGCATTCTGCAGACACCGTTCAAGTAAGGCGCAACGCCGCAGGCGCGCCGCGCCTGCCCGACCCATGCCATCACAGGAGATAGCAAGATGACGCAAGCCAGGCAAGATCCCGCCGCTTACGCGCAAACGCCGGCCTTCGAAGCCGGTCGGCAGGTACGTTCGGAAGTCATGGGCGAACAATACGTGCAGCGCGCGTTCGACGCCGCGCAACAGCAGGGCGACGTTGGCCTGCAGCAACTGGTGACGGAGTTCGCCTGGGGCACGGTGTGGACGCGTGACGGCCTGGATCGCAAGCAGCGCAGCCTGGCCACGGTATCGATGCTGATCGCGCTCAACCGGCCGCAGGAACTGACCGGCCATCTGCGCGGCGCCCTGGCCAACGGCGTGACGCCGCAGGAATTGCGTGAACTGGTGGTGCACAGCGCGGTGTACTGTGGCTTTCCGGCGGCGCTGGACGCGGGGCGCAAGCTGGCCGAAGTGCTGGAGGCCGCCAACGTGAAGGGCTGAGCCGGCGGTAGCCGGCGCGGGACAGGCTTGGGGCAGAGAGATAGGGGCGTTCCCCCAGGCTGGCATTCGTGCCATCCCTGAGATAGGCGCGCGGCCGCAGGCAGTACAAGTGGTACGGCAATGCCGTGCAACGACGCCAGAATTTCCTTGAAATGGCCTCTAGCGCTGCAGCGCCTGCGCGGCGAAAGTCACGAGGTAGCCGCTGCCCAGGCAGGCGGCGATCCATCCGGCGAGGATCAGGGCGGTGTCTTTGATGGTCATGATGTGTTCCTGCTATCCGTGCTGTCTGTGCTTCCCGTGCTGTCTGCGCGGCGCTTGCTGGATGCTCACACGGAGAAACCGAACGGATAGTCGTGCTTGACCGTGCGGGCGCCGTCGCTGAACGCGTCGACCTTGCGCGCGCCATCGGTGTAGGCGTCGGCCGAGCGGTGCACGTAGCCGTAGTTGTCGCCGGCATGGGTGCCGCGGGCGTCCGCGGCAAAGGCGGAGTTCAGGGAGAGCAGGGCGGTGCCAGCGATGGCGGCAGCGAAGAACAGGCGGGCGGTGGTAATTCTCATGATCTATCTGCCTTGTTGAAATTGGGAGAACATGTTCCGTCTCCATGTGACAAAGGATAGATCCGGCGCGAGATCGATAAGGGCCCTTGTATCGTATTCGATGTTCAAATTTTCTGATTAATTATCCCGTGCGTCCCGTGCGTCCCGTGCAAGCCCCGGGGCCCGCCCGGAGGCCTGCCGCGCAGCAAAATCCTGCGCCGCCGCCAGCAGCCAGGTCCGCAGGCGCGACATCGCATCGCTCATTGGCCGCGAGTCCGGCGCCACCAGGTAGTAGGCGCGCTGCGAGCGCATGGCCCGCGCCACCGGCATCGCCAGCAGGCCCAGCGCCAGGTACTCCTCCACCAGGAAGCGCGGCACCAGGCCCACGCCCAGCTTGGCGCGGGCGGCGCTGATCACCATGCTGTGGTGGTCGTAGCGCGTGCCGCGCATGGCGTTGACGTCGCCCACGCCGGCCGCCTCCATCCAGTTCTTCCAGTCCAGCCGGCGCGTCGACAGGTGCAGCAAGGGCGCCTGCGCGATCCGCTGGGCGCTGACCGGCCCCTCGCCGGCAAACAGCTCCGGATGGCAGATCGGCACCGATTCTTCATCGAACAGCGGGTCGGCGCGGCCGCCCGGATAGTTGGCTTCGCCGTAGTGGATGGCAGCGTCGTATGGTGTGCCGTCGAACAGGAACACATCCGCTTGTGCGCTGAAGTTGACCACCACCTGCGGATGTTGCGCGTAGAACGCGGGCAAGCGGGGGATCAGCCATTCCACCGCCAGGGTCGGCACGCAGGCCAGTTCCACGATACCGCCCGCGCCCTCGTGCGCCATGATGTCCAGGGTGTCGCGCTGCAGCTTTTGCAGGCTTTCCCGTACCTGGTAGCCGTAGAGCGATCCGGCCGGCGTCAGGCTGACGCGCTGGTTGGCGCGGTGGAACAGCGCCACGCCGAGCTGGCTTTCCAGTGTGGCGATCTGGCGCGAGACGGCGCTCTCGCTCAGGCAGAGTTCCGCCGCGGCCCGGCGCAGGTTCTGGTGGCGGGCCGCGGCTTCGAAGGCGCGCAGGCTGCTGAGGCTGGGAATGCGGGAGGCGCTCATGGGGCGAGTGGCAAGGGGCGGTTGACTTGGGCATCTCACTGGCAGCCCAGGTTGATGCATGAAAGTCATCATCCTATGCGTAAATCTCGCTTGATGTAAAAAAGTTGATGACTAAAAATGCCGAACTCCCGGAATGTTGCCTATGGGCCTTCCGGCGTTCCCCGCCCCCCAAGAGACCAGAGACGGGACATCACAACCAATAAGGAAACGAGGAGACCGGCATGAATCGACTGCTTCGCATCATCGGCCATTGCGGCATTTCAATGGGTTTGCTGGCCGTGACCGCGGCCACGGCCAGTGCGGACGACTTCCCTAACAAGCCGGTCCGCATCATCGTGCCGTATCCGGCCGGCGGCACCACCGACATGGTCGCGCGCATGATCGGCGACCAGCTCACCGTGATGTGGAAGCAGCCGGTGCTGGTGGACAATCGTCCTGGCGCCGGCGGCATCGTTGGCACCGGCGCGGCGGCCAAGTCGCCGGCGGATGGCTACACGCTGCTGATGGGCTCGGTCGGCGAGTTTGGCATCAATCCCACGCTGTACAAGAAGCTGCCCTACGACGCTGCGGCGGACTTCGTGCCCGTTTCGCTCGTGGCCAAGGTGCCCAATGTCGTGGTGATCTCGCCGGCATTTGCCGAGCGCGCCCGCGTGACCACGCTGGCGGAGTTCATCACCTACCTCAAGGCCAATCCCGCCAAGGTCAACATGGCCTCGGCCGGCAACGGCACGTCGACCCATCTGGCGGGCGAGTTGTTCCAGCGCATGACCGGCACGCAGATGAGCCACGTTGCCTACAAGGGCAGCAGCCCGGCGCTGGCCGACCTGATGGGCGGCAGCGTCGACGTGATGTTCGATAATTTGCCCGCATCGATCCAGTTCGTCCGTGCCGGCAAGCTCAAGGCGCTGGCGGTTACCTCCGCGGCCCGTTCGGCGGCGCTGCCCAATGTGCCCACGGTGGCGGCGGCCGGGCCGGTTGAAGGCTTCGATGCCAGCCCGTGGTTCGGGCTGTTTGCGCCCAAGGGCCTGCCCGCCGCGATTGCACAGAAGATCAGCCGCGACCTGGCACGCGCCACCAGCGATCCCGCCATCCAGGCCAAGCTGCGCGAGCAGGGCGCCGAGCTGGCGCCGAACTCGCCGGAAGCATTCGCCGAACTGGTGCGCAACGATCGCCGCAAGTGGGGCGAAATCGTCAAGCTCTCTGGCGCCACCGTCGACTGATCGATTGATCCCACACCGAGCCTCTCATGAGCACGCCAGTCCATCCGTACGCGTTCGCGCCGGCCATGCGGGAGCCGCAAGGCTCGCCCATTCGCGAGCTGTTTCCCTACATGAGCCTGCCGGACATGATCTCGTTCGCGGGCGGCTACCCCTCGCCAGCCAGCTTCGATGCCGCCGCGCTGCAGGATGCCGCGTCCAAGGCCATGGCCACCAATTCCGCGCAATGCCTGCAGTACGGGCCGACCGAGGGCATGCCGGCGCTGCGCCAGGCATTGTCCGCGCTGATGGGGGAGCGCGGCGCGCCGTTGCCGCCGGAGCAGGTCGTGGTGACTTCGGGCTCGCAGCAAGGCTTCGACCTGCTGGTGCGGGCCTTTGTCGCGCCGGGCACGCCGGTGTGGGTGGAAACGCCGACCTATCCCGCCGCCGTGCAGGCGCTGCGGCTGGCCGGCGCCGCCGTGCGCGCCATCCCTTCCGATCAGGACGGGCTGTGCGTGCAGGCCCTTGCCGCCATGCTGGCGGATTGCCCCGACGCCGAACGGCCGCGCCTGCTCTACCTGGTGCCTACCTTCGCCAATCCGAGCGGGCGCACGCTGGCGCTGGCGCGCCGCCGCGCCGTGCTCGCGCTCGCCGCGCAGCACCGCATCGTGGTGGTGGAAGACGATCCCTACGGCAGCCTGCGCTTTGACGGCGAGCCGCTGCCCTCGCTGCTGTCGCTGGCCGCGCAGGATCCCGCGCTGACACCGTGGGTGATCTACCTCGGCAGCTTCTCCAAGACCATGGCGCCCGGGCTGCGCCTGGGCTGGATGGCCGGGCCCGCCGAAATCCTGCGGCGCGCGGTGATCGCCAAGCAAGTCTGCGATCTGTGCACCTCGCCGTGGCTGCAGCTCGCCATGGCAAGCTGCCTGGAGGATGGGCTGCTGCCCCGCCAGACCGCGCGCATCATCGACCTCTACCGTCACAAGCGCGACCTGATGGTGCGGGCCCTGGCCGATGCTTTCGGCCCTGCGCTGCGCTGCGAAATCCCGCAAGGCGGCATGTTCCTGTGGTGCGAGATCGACGGCGTGGCCGACGCGGCCAGCCTGTTGCCGCACGCCATCGCGGCGCGCGTGATGTATGTGCCGGGCGCCAGTTTTGGCGTGGACGGGCAGCGCTCGCCCGCGCTGCGGCTATCGTTCGCCACCGCGTCCGATGCGCAGATCGTGCAAGGCGTGGCGCGTTTGCGGCAGGCGGTAGTGGCCAGCCGGGGCGGCGCGGGGCAGGCGGCCACAGCCGGCTGACGCGGGCAATGGCATGGTTGCGCAACCTGCCGTATTGCACGCGCGGGATGGCCAGCGCCGAGCTGTTCATCGGGTGCATTTCCACGGCGAATCTCACAGCGATTGATCAGCACTTCAGGCTCGGCCGAACTCGTCGTGAATCGCTGGGCTAACTACCGCCCGCTCGGAGAGCACCGCGCCCTATGGGATACTGAGGCTCCCCCTTGTTTGCTACCCCACCATGGTTGACTCCGCCCCCGAGCGCTGGCCCCATTCCGGCTTCGACCCCGCCGCGCGCGACGGCGACGGCCAGTTGCTGGCCGGCGACCACCTGCTGCGGATGTGGTGGCGCCGCCCGGAGGTGGCGCCGGTGGACGAATCGTGCGACGCCGAGCGAGCGCTGCATGCGGCGTTGATCGCCGAGCCACGGCGGGCCGTGCCAGCCAGCGAGCTCGCCGCCTTGCAAGACCCCGATGCCCGCGACAACTACGCCGTGGTGCTGGCCATGCGCGAGCGCCTGCTTGCCGCGCCGACCATCGAGGCGGCCTATCTGGATATCTTCCGCGAGGGCAACGTCAGCGTGCCACCGGTGTTTATCGACCAGCTCGCGCACCTGATCGTGCACGGCATCCTGCATGACAGTGACAAGCCGGATCCGATGGAGTGGCGCGCCGCGGAGTTGTTCTCCCGCGCACAGAAGGTGTCGCTGCAGGAAGGCGGGGTGATGCTGGCCGATACCGCCACCGTCGAGCTGCACGCGTCGGGCAGTGTCTACGGCGAGCTAGGCCGCATGCTGGCCGAAGCGCAGGTCCCGGCGCGCAAGGTGGAACTGGATGTGCTGGATCGCGATAACGCGCAGGCTTACTGGGGACGCAGCGAACGCCACGACACGGTGATCCGCTTTGCCAGCGGCAGTGCGGCGCTGGCGGCGTTCAGCCGCGTGCTCGCGCGTTGGGTGCGGCATTTCTTCGGGGTGGAGGTGACGGTGATGCCGCTCTCCGCGATCGAGGACCGGCAATGGGCCTGGCATATCGGGCTGGACGCGCAGGCCACGCTGTTGCTCAATGACCTGTATCGCGGTGTGGAACTGGAGCCGGTGCGGCAGCGGCGCATCTTGTCGCTGTTCCGGCTGGATTTTGCCGATCCATCCGTGGTGCGCCCGGATGTGGCTGGCCGGCCCGTCTACCTGGCGGCGGCGATGAGCGAGGCCGGGATCCTCAAGGTGAAGCCGCAGAATCTGCTGCTGAACCTGCCTCTGGCCTCGATCTCGTAGCCGCTGGCCGCAGCAGCACCACGGCCAGCAGGAGGAGCCACGTCCGCGCCATCAACGGCGCCATTCGCGGTCGCGGTCATGGTCATGTTCGTGCCAATCACGCTCGCGCCGATCGCGTTCACGCCACTGCCGCTCGCGCCATTCGCGTTCGCGCACACCGGGGCCGTAGTAGCCGGGGCCATAGTAACCAGGGCCCGCCACTACCACCGGCTGCGGTTGCACATACACCGGGGCCGGTTCATAGACTGGCGCGGCCTGGTACACGGGGGCTGGCTGGTAGACCGGAGCCGGCGCGACAAACACCGGGCCGGGCAAGCCGATGCCGATGTCCACATCCACGCGGGCAGATGCGGCGCCGGAAGCAAGGCCTGCAACAGCAGCAATGGCGCAAAGGGTGGCAAATTTCCGCACGGGTGGCTCCGGTTAGTGATTGGCTCCACTGTAGATCGGCGCGCCGATGTCAGGTATTAGCGGGGTAATACAACTGTGTCTTCTTGTAACGTTTGATGCTTAATTTCCAAAGCATCCTTGCGTGTGGTATGGCGACAAGCATCAGGCGCCGCGCCATTGCAGCCGCCGTCCCAGCCACGGCGCCAGCGCCGACGTTGCCACCCCCAGCGCGATCAGCGCCAGCCCGGCCGACAGATCCGCCGAGATCCGCTCCTGGAACGCCACCGCCGAGACCACCAGCCCGATCAGCGGCACGCACAGCATGGCGATCGAGGTGGCTGCAGGCGGCAAGGCCTGCGTCATGTTGAGCACCACGATAAAGGTCAGCGCGGTGGCCAGCGGTCCGGTGTAGAACAGCAGCGGCCAGATCTGCGGCACTTCGAGGAAGTGGGGCGCGCCGTCACGCAGCAGTGCCAGCACCACCAGCGGCACCGAGGCCACGACGGTTTCCCACGGGATCATGTCCGCGCCCAGGCGCACCGTGCGGTTGGCGCGCAGCTGGATGATGCTGAGCGACCAGGCCAGCGACGCGCCGAGCAGCATCACCAGGCCCACGGCGGTATGCAACTGCCAGTCCCGCACGGCCGGGGCGATCATCAGCGCGATGCCGGCATAGCTCAGGCCGGTGGCGATCCACTGCGGGCGCGATAGCCGCTCCTTGAGCACCAGCGACGACAGCGGAATCACCCACACCGAGGTGGCATAGGCGATCACCGAGGCCCGCCCCGGCGGCACGTACTGCAGCGCCCACAGCGCCAGCGCGGTGAAGGCCGCCATCTGCAGCAGGCCCACGCCGATCACCAGCGGCCATTCCTGCCGCGTGGGCAGGCGCAGCCGGCGAAACGCGCCCAGCACCAGGAAGCTGATGGCGGCGGCCGAGACGAAGCGCGCTGCGGCAAACCAGAGTGGGCTGACGTGGGTCAGGCCCAGCTTCATGACCGGCCAGTTGCCGCCCCAGATCGCCACGGCGCAGGCGAGGGGAATAAACCGGCGCCATCCTTGTTGTGCTTGCATGCTTCGACTCGACGCTTTGAACAGTTTGTCCCGCCGCCACGAGCTGGGAAGGGGGAGGCTGGAAAGTCTACGGTTTATTGCGCCGCAGCAAAAACCGAAGGCGGCTGCAAATGCGTGTCGTTGCGGCATAGAATGCTGCTATACGAATAAACAGGAGCGCAACGTGCTGGACATCGACCTGGACGCCACGGATATCCGGATTCTCAACGAGTTGCAGCGAGACGCCAGCCTGACCAACGTGGAACTGGCCAGCCGCGTCAGCCTGTCGCCCTCGCCCTGCCTGGCGCGGGTCAAGCAGCTGGAAAAGCAAGGCGTGATCTCGCGCCGTGTCACGCTGCTGGACGCGCGCCGGCTCGGCCTGAAGGTGGTGGTGTTTATCCAGATCTCGCTGGACAAGCAGCGCCGCGAAACCCTGGATGCCTTCGAGCGGCGCATCACCACGCTGCCGCAGGTGATGGAGTGCTACCTGATGTCGGGCGATGCGGACTACCTGCTGCGCGTGGTGGTGGCCGATGTGGAAGCGCTGGAGCGGCTGATCATCGACCAGATCACGCGCATTCCCGGCGTGTCCAGCATCCGCTCCAGCTTTGCGCTCAAGCAGGTCCTGTACAGCACGGCGTTGCCGCTGGGCTGATGGCCCGGTTCAGGACGCCGCCCGCAGCGCTTCGCGCGCCGTGAGCGCCACCACGCTGTCGATGCGCGTGTCGGCGCAGGCCACGGCGATGCCGTCCGGCAGCAGCGGCGCGGCCAGCCGCGTCAGCACATTGCCGGGTGGCAATTCCACCGCCAGGCGCACGCCGCATTCGCGCGCCAGCAGCATGGCCTCGTGCCAGCGTACCGGCACGGCAAGGTTGCGCGCCAGGTCGGCGGCGATGCGCGCCGGATCGCGCAGCTCGCGTGCCGCGCTAGCACTGAAGTAGCGCAGGCGCGGGCGGTTGATGCGCACACCCTCGAACGCGCGCGCGAGCCTGGTTGCCGCGCCGTCGAGCAGCGCGCAGTGCGAGGGCACGCTGATCGCAATGGGTTTGGCCGCGTGCGCGCCACTGTCCAGCGCCAGCTCCGCAACCCGCGCCATGGCCGTCGCGGCGCCGGCAATCACGAACTGGGCGGGCGCGTTGAGATTGGCCAGGTAGACCGGCGACGCCGGTCCGTGCACCTGCGCGATGATGCGTTCCAGCGGGCCCTGCTCCATGCCGAGGATCGCCGTCATGCCATAGCCGCTCGGATATGCCTGCTCCATCAGCCTTGCGCGCAGCGCCACCAGCCTCGCCGCATCGGCATGGTCCAGCACGCCTGCGCAGACCGCCGCCGGGAAGGCGCCGATCGACAGGCCGGCCACGGCATCGGGTTTGGCGCCTTCGGCAAGCAGGCAGCGCGCCATCGCCACGCCAGCGGTCAACAGGCACAACTGCACGGCCACGGTGGACGCGAGCTCGGCCGCGCTGTCCAGCGCCAGCACATCGCGCCCGAGCACTTCGCTGGTCTCGCTTACGGTCGCGCGCACGGCAGGGTGGTCGGGCAGCGCATGCAGCATGCCGGGGCGCTGGGCGCCTTGCCCCGGAAAGGTGAATAGTGTGCTCATGGCTGCGGCTGCCAAGGGTCCTGGCTCATGACAGGGCCAGTCGCCGTTTTGAGCAACACTCGGCCGCCGGTGCGCACGCGCTCGCGCAGCGCGAATGCGCCAAACGGCGTGGCCACCTGGATGTCGATGCGCGCTTGCGCATCGTCGAGCAAGGCAGCCAGGGTGTGGGCCAGTTCGGCCGAAAGCGGCGCGCTCGCCGTAACCAGCAGGTCCAGGTCGCTGCCCGCGTGCAGCACGTCGATGCTGCTGGCCAGCGTAAAGCCGACGCTGCCGGTCACGCCCCAGTCCACCTGCGCAGCATCCAGCGCTGGCGCGATGCGCGCCAGCGCGGCGAGCGCAGGCAATGCGGCGCGGCGCGGATGATCCCGCCAACGTGCCTGCCGCGCGAGCATGCCCGGCGTGACCACGCGCGCTACCTGCGCGGCGGGCAGCCACGCTGCGTGGCGCTGCGCGCGCGTGGTGCCGCGCAGCCCGACCGGGATGCGGCCATCGATGGCGCCATCGCGCCGCACCACCAGCGGGGCTTGCGCGAGCCAGTCGGCACTGGCCCACTGCGGCAGCGCATTGGCACGGGCGAAGCCTGGTGCGTCCGTGAGCCACAGCAGGTCATGCGGCAGGAGCGTGCTTGTGGTCATCTCATGCGCCGGTCGTGCAATGGCTCAGTCCTGCCACTGCTGCGCGAGCACTTCGCGCACACGGCTGGAAGCCTGGCGGTTTTCTCCACCCAGGCGGCTGCGCAGATCCCGTTGCGGATCCGCCTGGATATCCGTCAGCGCGGCTTGCAGCGCGCCATGCACGGTATCGAGATCGGCCTCGTCGGGCAGCGCCGCGTGGTTGACGCTGACCCGCTTGCACAGCAGGCCCAGCGTGGCGTAGTTGCCAATGTCATACGCCATTGGCGGCACGGTGGCGGCGAAGCTCTCCAGGTCCTCCACGCTGCGCATGGTGATGCGCGCGGCGGCCTGCTTGCCCATGGCGTGTACCTGCACGCCGGCATCACTCAGCGCGATCAGGCGGTTGGCCTGGTAGCCGTGCGCGAGGAAGGCCCCCGACATGGCGCGCCCGACCAGCAGCGCGATCACCGGATGCCCTTGCAGCCGCGCCGTGGCGTAGGCATCGGCCGCGCCCGCCAGCGACTGATGAATGCCGAAGGCTTCCTCGCGCCGTCCATAAGCCTGGCTGGGCGTATCGACGATGGCCACGATGGGCCGCTTGATGGCGGCACCGCGGTCGGCCTGCACGATCTCGTGCACGGCGCGCGCCAGCGACCAGCCTTCGAGCAGGCCGACTTCGCCGTCGCGCACGCGCGGGTAGGCGTTGGTGGGGTCGGGCACCACGGCGATAAAGCGTGCCGGCTGGCCGGCCAGTTCGGCGTCGGCTACCTGCACGGTGGCGGGATAGCCGGGGCGGCGCGCAGCGTTGCGCGTCAGCGCGGCGAGCCAGGCCTCGCCGCGGCCCTGCGTGTTTGCTGAACTCATGGCGTTGCTCCGTGTGTGTAGATGGTGCGGACGGTTTGCGGCTCCGGCTGGCGCGCCGGATCGTATTCGGCCAGGCGTTGCAGGTAATGCGCGTAGCGCTCGCTGCGGTGCACGGCCGGCACGCCTTGTGCCAGGACCTCGCGCACCGTGGTGCGGATGGCATCGCTGTCATCCTCCACGTAGCGATCCGCCAGGCCCGTGGCAATGCGTTGCTCGCCCCCGGTAAAGCTCCAGATAAAGGGCCGGTCACGCGAATCGTATTCGGCAATGCCCGCTTCCTGCTCGATCACCGCCGGCCCGTTCAGGCCGAGGCGAGCTTCGCGCGTCACCACCAGGCAGCTGCACAGGCCGGCCGCGATCGACATGCCGCCGAAGCAGCCCACGGTGCCGGCGATCACGCCCACCACTGGCTGGTAGCGGCGCAGGTCGACGATGCCCGCGTGGATCTCAGCGATGGCTGCCAGTCCCAGGTTGGCCTCCTGCAGCCGCACGCCGCCGGTCTCGAACAGGATCACCGCGCGTGTGGGCACGCCGTGCCGGTTGTCCTGCGCCGCCAGCTCCAGCGCGCCGGCGATCTTGGCGCCGCCCACTTCGCCCAGGCTGCCGCCCTGGAACGCGCCTTCGATGGCGAGGACCACCGCAGGATGGCCGTCGATGCGGCCCTTGGCCACCACCACGCCGTCATCCGCCTGCGGCACCACGCCCTGGCGCTCGAGCCACGGCGAGACCAGCTGGTCGAAGGGGCCGGCGAGTTCGCGCAAGGTGCCGGGATCGAGCAGCGCATGCACGCGGGCGCGCGCGCCGAGCTCGACGAAGCTCTCGCGGTTCAGCAGCGATGCGTGGTTCATGCTTGCTCCTTGCCATCGCCGCCGAGCGCTTCGAACGCTTGCGCCAGCCGCATGCCCACCACGCCCGGCGTGGCGCCGAAATCATGGATGCGGATGCGCATCGCGGCGCGCGGCTCGGCGCTGAACACGCGCGAGAGCTGCGCGTCCCAGACCTTGCCGTAGCCGTCCACCGACGTGGTGACATGAACCAGCGTGGTGCCGGGCGTGCCGGGCTCCACCATGACTTCGAGATCGCCGGAGCCGACCACGCCAACCAGCACGCGCTGGCTTGCCGGCGCGCCGGCGGGATATTCGAACTGAAGCTGTTCCATTATTTGTCTCCTTGCACGGGGGCATTGGCCGGCCGCGCTGCGGGTGGCAGCCGGTCCAGGAAGAAAGTGGCGGCGAGCAGGTCCGCAGCGCCGCCGGGAGAGGCGTTGCAGGCCAGCATGCCGCCTTCGAGCTGGCGCAGCAGGCGGCGGCCGGCCAGCGTGCCGATGCCGCCCGCTGCCAGCACCCGGCTCGCACCTTGCTGCATCAGCGCCAGCCCTTCGCGGCCGGCGCGGGCCAGCACGCAGGTGTCGTCGAGCCGCTGCATGATCGCCAGCAATGCATTCACGCGCGCGCTGGGCTCGGCGTCGCCGCGCGCCCGGCTGCGCATCAGCTCGGGCAGGCCAGCGCGCAGCACATGCGGAAAGCCCGCCTGCGCCTGGCCGCGCGCGCCGGCGACGCCATAGTCGATGCAGGCGCGTTCGCCCTTGTTGCCCGTGCGCGCGGGACGGTGCCGGTCGGGCAAGCGTGCGATGGCGCCCGCGGTGCGGGCTATGCCATGCGCGCTATGTCCATGCCGGTGCAAGCCCGCCGCGCCGACCAGCAGCCCCAGGCTCCAGATCGCGCCGCGATGCGTGTTGATGCCGCCGGTGGCGCGCATCATCGCGGCCTCCGCTTCGCGGCCCAGCGCACCGAGCCGCTCGCGCAACGCCACGCTGGGCTGCGCCGCGCACATGCCCGCCGCCGCCATCTCGGCAAAGGCGGGATGCAGCGCGCGCGCCGAGGCGCGCATCAGGTCCAGGTTGAGGTCGGCGTGGGCGCCATTGCCGCGGCCATCCACCAGCCCGGGCTTGGGCGACAGCGCGGCCTCGTCGATCAGTGCCTTGACGGCGAGATCGGCCAGCGCGATGGCGGCGGGGTTGAAGGCATCGTCACGGTGCCCGGCAGGTAACGCGAGGCTTGCCATCACCAGCTCCGGAAGCGTGCCGGCGGCTCGTACAGCCCGCCGGACCAGTCGACCAGGTCGGCCATGCTCTTGGCCGCCAGCAGCGAGCGCGTAGCTTGGCTGCGCTGCACGCCGAGGTCTTCGGGCAGCGCGATCAGGCCATCGCTGCGCATGCGGCGCGTGGTGCTGGTGTCGTGGCGCAGGCCGATCGGCGTCACCCCGGCCACAGCCGCCAGCATGGCGCGGCGCTCCTCCAGCGAGCGTGCCTTGTAGAGATAGGCGATGCCTTCCTCGGTCAGCACGTGCGTTACATCGTCGCCGTAGATCATCACCGGCGCCAGCGGCATGCCGCTGTCCTTGGCTACCTGCACCGCATCGAGCGATTCGACAAAGGTCGGCTTGCCGCCAGCCTGGAAGGTCTCCACCATCTGCACCACCAGCTTGCGGCCGCGCGCGAGCGGGTCGTCGGTCTCGATCAGGTCGAGCCACGCCGGCGTGGGATGACGCCGGCCGCCCGGGTTGTGGCCCATGTTGGGCGCGCCGCCAAAACCGGACAAGCGCCCGCGCGTGACCGTGGAGGAGTGGCCGTCGCCGTCGATCTGCAGCGTGGAGCCGATGAACAGGTCCACCGCGTACTGGCCGGCAAGCTGGCAGAAGGCGCGGTTGGAGCGCATCGATCCATCCGCGCCGGTGAAGAACACATCCGGGCGCGCGGCCACATAGTTCTCCATGCCGAGCTCGCTGCCAAAGCTGTGCACGCTCTGTACCCAGCCCGACTCGATGGCAGGGATCAGCGTGGGGTGGGGGTTGAGCGTCCAGTACTTGCAGATCTTGCCCTTGAGGCCGAGCGACTCGCCATAGGTCGGCAGGATCAGTTCGATGGCAGCGGTGTTAAAGCCGATGCCATGGTTGAGCGACTGTACCTGGTGGCGCTCGTACACGCCGCGGATCGCCATCATGGCCATCAGCACATGCACCGGCTTGATCAGGCGCGGGTCGCGCGTGAACAGCGGCTCGCAGAAGAAGGGTTTGTCGGCCTGCACCACGTAGTCGATCCAGGAACCGGGGATATCCACGCGCGGCAGCCCGGCGGGGTCATCCACGATCTCGTTGACCTGGGCCACCACGATGCCGTCGCGGAAAGTCGCGGCCTCCACCAGCGCGGGCGTGTCCTCGGTGCTGGCGCCGGTGTAGAGGTTGCCGTCGCGGTCGGCCTTGTAGCCGGCGATCAGCACGATGTTGGGCGTCAGGTCCACATAGAGCCGCGCGTACAGTTCGATGTAGGTGTGGATGGCGCCGACCTCAAGCTGGCCATCTTCCAGGAACTGCGAGATGCGCAGGCTCTGCGCGCCGGCAAAAGCGAAGTCCAGTTTCCTGGCGATGCCGCGCTCGAACAGGTCGAGATGCTCCACCCGGCTCACGCTCGGGATGATCATGTGCAGGCCGTGGACCTTGGCCGGGTCCACCTCGGCCAGCGAGCGCGAGAGGAAGTCGGCCTGCTTCTGGTTGTTGCCCTCCAGCACCACGCGGTCGCCCGGCGCGGTGATGGCTTCGAGGAATGGGACGATGTCGGCGGTGGGCACGACCCGGCCGCTGGCAAAGGCGGCGCCGCGTGCCATGCGTCGGCGCTTTTCGCTGCGGCGGGTGTCCCACTGTCGGTCCGTGGCTGGGTTCGGCATCGCGTCTCCGGTGTGCTTGCTGCAAGGAATGGCACCAAGATACGCAGCGCGCGCAGCGCAAGCAATGACGCCCGGCGCGGCATCGTTACTCTAGGTGTAAGTGTCGGCGGCCCGACATGCAAGGCGTCTGGCCCCGGCCTGGGGCGCACAGTACGCCGCCACACCAAGCACGCAAGAGCCGGCCTGGTCACTAGTGCGCCGGATGGCGGCGTCCCGCCATTAATCCCACGCTAACGATTCTCCCGCCGGGTTGATTGATGCAGCGCGATGGCTGGCCTAGATTGCATCCATCAAACCTAGAACCAGCCCGCGCGCAACCGTGCCGACGGGCCAACAGGAGACAGCACCATGATCATCTACGGAACCGCCTTGCTGGCGCTCTGCCACCTCATCGGCTTGTTCCTTGGGGAACTGCTTGGCATGGCGATCGGCGTCAAGGCCAATGTGGGCGGCGTCGGCATTGCCATGCTGCTGCTGATCTCGATACGGCTCTTGCTGCACGGGCGCGGCCTCCTGCCCAAGGAGACCGAAGCGGGCGTTGGCTTCTGGGGCGCGATGTACATCCCGGTGGTGGTGGCGATGGCGGCGCAGCAGAACGTGGTCGCCGCGTTGCGCGGCGGGCCGGTAGCCTTGATCGCGGCAGTCGGCGCGGTGCTGGTCTCGGCCTGCTGCATCGCGGTGCTCAGCCGCACCGGCGACCACGCGCCATTGCCGCCGCTGCCCTCGCCGGAAGCCACCCCCAGCCACGCATCGCGCTAAGGACACTGCCATGCCGCATTCCATTTCGCACATCATCGAGAACATCCTGCTGCAAAACGCCCTGGTCACCGCGTTTGCCGCGGTTGGCATCATCATGTGGCTGTCGTCAAGGCTCTCGCGCTGGCTGACCGTCGGTCGCGTCCACGCCTCCGCCATTGCCATCGTGATCGGCCTGCTGCTGGCCTACTATGGCGGCATCGTCACCGGCAAGGAAAAAGGCCTGGCCGACCTCTCGCTGTTCTCCGGCATCGGCCTGATGGGCGGCGCCATGCTGCGCGACTTCGCCATCGTCGCCACCGCCTTCGAGGTGCAGGTGACCGAGGCGCGCAAGGCCGGGCTGGTCGGCGCGGTGTCGCTGCTGCTCGGCACCATCCTGCCGTTTATCGTGGGTGCTGCCGTGGCGCGCGCCTTCGGCTACAGCGACGCGGTCAGCATGACCACCATCGGCGCGGGCGCGGTGACGTATATCGTGGGACCGGTCACCGGCGCGGCGCTGGGCGCCAGCTCCGACGTGATCGCGCTGAGTATTGCCACCGGGCTGATCAAGGCCATCATCGTGATGGTCGGCACGCCCATGGCGGCAGGCTTCCTCGGGCTGAACAACCCGCGCGCCGCGATGGTGTTCGGTGGGTTGGCGGGTACCGTCAGCGGTGTTTCCGCCGGGCTGGCCGCGACGGACCGCAGGCTGGTGCCGTATGGTGCGCTGGTGGCTACGTTCCACACCGGCCTGGGGTGCCTGCTGGGGCCGTCGTTGTTGTTTTTGGCGACCAAGGCGGTGGTGGGCTAGGCGGTGTCCTGAGAGGAGAGGCGCTCGTTGCAGCGGTTGACAAGCTCGTTTGCCGGATTTCCGATTTGCCCGCTGCAGCGACTGCGTCGATGTGCCCCCAGATTAGGATCTCGTCGTGCTGCGCAATTGGGAGTGCTCACGGATGGTTGTCCCCCGGCTTGATGGGGATGAGACTTCTCGCGTCTTCCGCACTTAGCCATCCCATCCCCGCGCGGCACTGAATTTCGATCCGCCTCGGTGGGAGGCTCTCTTGACGCCCAATTGCGCACCGTTCCCACCTCTGCGCACGGAACAGCGTCGGTAAGTCGTCAGCCTCGGAACTGGCAAGCACGGATACGTCCTTCTTCAGTATCACCAGCGTAGGGAAATCGCTGCTGCGCTGTACTTCGCGGATACTGTGCAGGTATTCGTTCTCGACCTGGAGCTTGTGGACATAGCTTGTCGCCGATGCGCCGCCAACTAACAGCGCAAGTACGACGAGCCGGAGGAGCCAGTTGGTCCAATGGGAAGCAGGGCTCCGAAACCAGAAAATGCCGGCAAGCAGGAAGAGGACTGCTGCGCCAAGCGACCAGGACGCAGTTTGCACAAGTCGCTGCCCTGAACAATCTTCTCCGCAAATCGGGATAAATCGAGCGAGCGGCAAAGACGCCAAGAACCCAATGACTGTCCCGATGGTACTTAACAAGACAACGGAGGTCACGCGTCTCACTTGATCTCCCAAAACAGTATTTCGCTGGCGTTGCCCAGATCAGAGTAAAAGGGCGTGGCATTGACGCCTACCGCAAAGCGCAGGAAGTTGGTTACTGCGCCCCGACCACTGCTTGACGTCATCCTGGAGCCATTCCAGAGGTCAATATGACCGCCAGTTGCGTTGGACTGGCCTGAGCGCCTCCAATAGTCTCTGAATGCAACGATGCCAGTACGACCCTTGATTCTCCTCTGCCATTCAGCACCGGTGATATTTTCCGGTACACCAATGCCGGCGAACGGCTTTAGCCGAAGCCAGTCCGACATTTCCGAAGCAAGGACTGCTGTCCGCCTGCCTTCCAGGCGAATCTGCCCTTTGCCGCGGAAGGACTTCATTTCGATGCCCATCTTGTGAAGGGTCACGCTTAGGCGTATCGCGCATTGATTCTCGAAGCCCGGAGGTACTTCCCCCGTTTTGGCATCAACATACGGCGTTCCATTCGGAAAGGCTGCCCACAACTCAGCAAAGGTAACAACTTTTACCTGCGCCTTCAACTCGGAGTTTCTTGTCGTATTGGTTGTGACTCTCGTTTCCTTGTTAGGCATCTACGTCTCCGATGTGCATCGCAAGAGCCTCGTCTCCCCAATAAACGATGTAACTATTGCCTGTTGGCGTAGCGACACGTGGCAGGTGTCCAGATTCATTCGTGTAGCCAAACAGACTACGTCCGTCAGTCGTCTCGATAAAGTACGGATAGTCGGCCACCGCCTTGTCCTGATTTTGCGCGACCACCATCTCATCGAGTTGCTCGCTTTGACCGGCGGATTCCTCGCTCCCCCAAGCTGTGCTCGCCGGTGACCTGCCTGGTCCGGATGCCGCCTGCGCGGTGAAACGCATTGAGTGCGACCTGGTCGACGCGATGAGCCGTGGTGGCGTTGGGCATTTGCAAATGCATAAGTCACCGTCCAGGTTGGCCTGCCGTCCGTCCGGGCCCGTCCATGGCCGATATGGCGGCATGCACTTGGTATGGCCCATTGAGTTGCAAACCGGGCACCAGACGGGATCGCCCTCAAAGGCGACGGGTAGAGAGGGGCTCCCCATGCATATTGTGGGTGTGCCACCCTCCACCCTGCCTCCAGTCGTGGTCACGTCGCCGTGTCGAACAAAGTACCGTATCAGGATGATCACTCTCTCAGCCTCTCGGTGCGTTTTTCAAAGAATGGCTTGCGCGCTCCCATGGCTTCTCCATTTTTGATTCAAATACGTGCACCAATTGGTGCCGCTGTGGCAGCGTAACGCAGTAAGCGAGTGGAAAGGTCTGCATTTGCATGCGGAAATTTCCACTTTCCGCCATGTCATTTCCGGATACGTGCCTGACGCCCACATTGGGTTTGCTAGAAGGGCTTGGCCGAGGATTCGGTGCAACTGCGGCTCTTCGTCAGGTGTGCGTGGCAAAGTGCAGAGAGGCTATTGCATAAACGTGCCCACGGGTTCGCACTGAGTGCGAGTGCAGAACCCGTTCGAATGGCTGTCAGGTGGAAGCGCCTGTGCGGCGCCCTATGGGACGCCGGAGGTGTCACCAACACGTACCCCACAAGCGTTGGCGCTGATGTCGTTGTCGGAAATTACTTAGCTCGGCACCCGCATCGCCAGCCGGCAAACCGCCGCCAGCGCCAGCAAGTTCGGATCCCGCTCGCGCCGCCGCAAGAAGCTCAGGCCAATGGTCTGGCGCAGCCGGTACTGCGAGGACAGCGGAACCAGCGTCACCTTGTGCGCAAACACGTCGCGCACGCGCCCGGGCAGCAGCGCGTAGCCCACGCCGCCGCTGACCAGGTTCATCAGCGAGAAGATGTCGCCGACCTTCATCACCACATTGGGGGTGAAGTCGGCGATGCGAAAGGCGTCCATGAAGCCCTGGTAGGTGATGAAGCCTTCGCTGAGCGTGACGAAGGGCTCGTCCCGGCATTGCCGCAGGTCGATGGAGGCTTGCCGCGCATAAGGCGAATCCGCCGGTGCGGCGAAGTAGATTTCGTCTTCGAACAGCGCAATGGATTCGATCTCGGGGTCCGGCTCGGGCATGGCCATCAGCGCGGCGTCGATGGCGCCTTGCTTGAGCTTGAAGAGCAGGTCGGCGTTGGAGCCGAGCACCAGTTCGGCCTGTAGTTCGGGCCGCCTGACCTTGATGCCGATCACCACGTCGGGCACCGTGCGGATGGTCAGCGAATAGAGCGAGCCGATCTTCATGTGATCGGCCGAATACCCGGCGGCCTGGCGCGTGGCGCGGATGCCGTCGGCCATGGCCTTGATGACATCGGTGGCCACATCCGCCAGCACGTGCGCGGCTTCGGTCGGCAGCAGGTTGCGCCCTTCGTGGCGGAACAGCGCGCAGCGCATGCCTTCCTCCAGCGAGTGCAGTGCGCGGTGCACGCTGACCGTGCTCACATCCAGCGCCTCGGCGGCCTTGGCGAGGTTGCCGGTCTCCATATAGGCGAGCAGGACTTCGAGCTTGCGCAGGGTGATTTCTTCGTTGATCCGGTTTCGCATGGGAGGGGCGGCGTTCGTGCGTGCGGTGGCGGTGACCGGAGCATGATAACCAGATTCGATGCCGGATGGCTCGGGGGCGCTCTTCAGTCCAGGTTCAGGTTCGAGGCGCGGATGGTTTCCCCCCAACGTCTTTGCTCGCTGGCGACGAACATGGCGAAACTCGCCTGCGGCTGTCCACCGGCCAGTCCCCCCATCTCCCTGAACCTGGCCGCCACCTCGGGATCGCGCATGACGCTCGCCAGGCTGGCCTGGAGCTTGGCGACCACCGCCGGCGGCGTGCGCGCCGCGGCGAATATGCCCAGCCAGCCCATCACCACGAAATCGTTCACGCCCGCCTGCGCCATGGTTGGCACGTCCGGCAGGCCGGGCAGGCGCTCGGCGCTGGTGAGCGCCAGTGCGCGCAGCTTGCCCGCGCGGACGTGCGGCAGCGCCTGCGTCAGGTTGTCGAACATGAAGGTGATTTCCCCGGACAGCAGCGCGGTGGTGGCCGGGGTCGAGCCACGGTAGGGCACGTGGATGACCTCGGTTGCGGTACGCATGCGGAACAGCTCGGCGGTGAGGTGCGTGGTCTGCCCGATGCCGGCGGAGCCATAGGAGAGCTGGCCGGGTTGTTTCTTCAGTTCCGCGCGCAGGTCGGCCACGGTCTTGATGGGCGATTGCGCGTTGACCACCAGCACGTTGGGAAACGAGATCATGTCGGTGATCGGCACGAAGTCCTGAGGCCGGTAGCTCAGGTGCTTGTAGGCACTGTAGTTGATGGCGTGGGAGCCGGTGTTGCCGACCAGCAAGGTGTAGCCATCCTCCGGTGCGCGCAGCAGGGCCTGCGTGCCGATGATGCCGCCGCTGCCGGGGCGGTTGTCGACGATGACCGGCTGGCCCAGCATGGCGCTGAGCTTTTGCGCCACCAGCCGGGTCGGGATGTCGGCGGTGCCGCCCGGCGCGCCCGGCACGATGATCGTGACAGGGCGTTCGGGCCATGCCGGCTTGGCCAGGGCCGTGCCGGCGGCTGGCAGTATCGCGGCCGCATACAGGGTAAGAGTGGCCGCGCGCAGGGCGACGGCGGAAAACCTGCCGAACAGCTGGATGCGCATAGGGGTGTCTCCTCCGGTAGGCATGATTGCCCACCTGCGAGCGTGGCGGCCGGCAGTCCGGCTCGAAGGTGATGGCGGGGATGCGGCAACGGCCGCCGCATCCCCGTTGCGACGGCTGTGCCTTTAGCGCGGCGCCATGCGGATCGCGCCGTCGAGCCGGATGGTCTCCCCGTTGAGCATGGCGTTCTCCAGGATATGCAGCGCTGTCGAGGCGAATTCATCCGGCATGCCGAGCCTTGCCGGATGCGGCACCGAGGCGCCCAGCGAGGCGCGCACGTTTTCCGGCAGGCGTGCCAGCAGGGGTGTATCGAACAGCCCCGGGGCAATGGTGCACACGCGGATCATGCGCTGGGCCAGGTCGCGCGCCGCTACCAGCGTCATGCCGACGATGCCGGCCTTGGCGGACGCATAGGGGATCTGCCCGATCTGCCCTTCATAGGCCGCCACCGACGCCGTCAGCACGCACGCGCCGCGCTCGCCGTCGACCAGCTCGTTGCGGGCCATGCGCGCGGCGGCCAGGCGCAGCGTGTTGAAGGTGCCGACGAGATTGATGCGCACGATCGATTCGTATTTTTCCAGCGAGCCGGGCTGGCCGTCCTTCTCCACCAGGCGCACCGGGCCGCCCACGCCAGCGCAATGGATCAGCGCGCGCATGGTGCCGAGCGTGTCGGCCGTGTCGAACACGCGGGTCATCTGTGCGGTGTCGCAGACATCGGCCTGGACAAAGCGGGCGAGCGCGCCGAGCTCTTGCACGGCGGCCGCACCGTTCTCTTCGGACAGGTCGGCGATCACCACTGCGACGCCGCGTTCAGCGAGGCGGCGCGCGCAGGCGAGGCCCAGCCCGGAGGCGCCCCCGGTGACGACGGCGGACAGGTTGGCAAGCTTCATCTGGTATCTCCTCGTTCTCGTTCTGGATATGGGTGCGTGCCGGCTCAGAGCCGTTCGATGATGGTGGCGTTGGCCATGCCACCGGCTTCGCACATCGATTGCAGGCCGTAGCGCCCGCCGCTGTCTTCCAGCGCGTGCAGCATGGTGGTCATCAGCCGCGCGCCCGAAGCGCCCAGCGGGTGGCCGAGCGCGATCGCGCCGCCACGCGGGTTCAGGCGTGCCGGGTCGGCGCCCAGCGCGCGCTGCCACGCGAGCGGCACGCAGGCAAAGGCCTCGTTGATCTCGTAGTGTGCAATCGCATCGAGCGCAAGGCCGCTCTTCGCCAGTGCGCGCCTGCTCGATGGGATCGGCGCGGTCAGCATGGTCAGAGGGCTGTCGCCGCAGGCATCGAAGGCGACGAAGCGCGCGCGGGCGTTCAGGCCCAGGCGGGAGGCGGCGCGCTCGCTCATCAGCAAGATGGCGGCGGCGCCGTCGCTGATCTGCGAGGCATTGCCGGCGGTCACATGCCAGCCGATCTGCGGGAAGCGCTGGCCGAGCGACTCGTCGCGGAAGGACGGCGCCAGCGTGGCCAGGCGTTCGGCGGTGGTGGCGGGGCGGATGGTCTCATCGTGCGCGACGAGACCCGCGGCGGTACGGATCGGCAGGATCTCGCGGTGGAAGGCGCCGGCCTCGCGCGCCTGGTGCGCGCGCTGGTGCGATTGCGCGGCGTACTGATCGAGATCGCCGCGTGACAGTTCCCACTGCGCCGCGACCAGCTCCGCCGCGACCCCTTGCGACACCAGCCCGGGCGCATAGCGCGCCTCGAACGACGGGCCGTACGGATTCTGCCCGATGCGCCCCGAGCCCATCGGCACGCGGCTCATGGATTCGATGCCGCAGGCAATCACGATGTCGTAGGCCCCCGCCATGATGCCTTGCGCGGCAAAGTGCACGGCCTGCTGGCTGGAGCCGCATTTGCGGTCGATGGTGGTGGAGGGCACATGCTCCGGGAATCCCGCCGCCAGCCAGGCCACGCGGCCGGGCGTGGCGGATTGCTCACCCACCTGGCTCACGCATCCGGTGATGACGTCTTCCACCAGCCCGGGGTCCAGCTGGTTGCGCTCGACCAGCCCCGCCAGCACCTGCGCCAGCAGCTCCGTGGGATGGAGTTCGGTGAAGGCCGAGCCGGGCTTGGCGCGGCCCATGGGCGAACGGATGGCGTCGACGATGACGGCTTGCTGCATGGCGGGTCTCCAATGACTCTTGATGGAAATGGGAACGACGATGGATCAGCTGCCGGTGAACTCGGGCTTGCGCTTGTCCAGGAAGGCCGACACCGCCTCGCGGTGATCCGAGGTCTGGTGCGACAGCGCCTGGAAGCCGGCCGACAACTCCAGCAGCGTATCCAGCCGGGTATGCAAGGCCTCGCGCAGCAGGCGCTTGGCCAAACGCACCGCATGCGGCGGATTGGCGGCAATGCGTTCGGCCAGGTCATTGGCAGTGGGTAGCAGCTGGTCCGGCGGCACCACGCGCGAGACCAGGTTCCACTCCAGTGCCTGGCGCGCATCGATGACCTGTCCGGTGAAGGTCAGCTCGGCGGCGCGCGCAAGGCCGATCACGCGCGGCAGCAGCCAGGCGCCGCCATCGCCCGGAATGATCCCCAGCTTGACGAAGCTCTCGGCAAACTGCGCCTGCTCGGATGCAATGCGCATGTCGCACATGCAGGCCAGGTCCAGGCCCGCACCCATGGCCGCGCCGTTGACGGCGGCGATCACCGGCACCTCCAGGTTGAACAGCGCCAGCGGCAGGCGCTGGATGCCCAGGCGATAGTCCTGGCGAATCTCCATGCCGGGGACCTGGCCCGAAGCCTGGCGTTCCATGTCGCGGATATTGCCACCTGAGGAGAACGCGGTGCCGGCGCCGGTGATGATCACCGCGCGCACGCTGGCGTCGCGGTGGATGCGGTCGATGGCCGCCAGGAAGTCGGCCACGGCGGTGTTGCCGGTGAGGGGGTTGCGCCGCTGCGGCTCGTTCATGGTCAGGGTCACGATGTGGCCCTGCTGCTCGTAGCGCAGGAAGCTTGTCATGCTGGTCTCCGGTCGTTGTTGTTGTCGTCGTCGCCTTGGCTCGGGACGGCCGGCGCGGCGCCGCCGACAATCGCTTGTCCAAAAGGCTAAGGGACCGTGCCCTCGGGTGTCCAATATTCATTTCGGCGATGCCGATATCCCGCATATATCGGCGCCAGCGCTGTTTGGCGTCGCCGCGAGCCTGGATGCGCAAGGCAGGTTCAACTGGCGATGCGACTTTCATGTGCTTCCCGCATCGCCCTGCATCGGCTCGTATCAACGGGGATTGCTTTGTAGTGTGATAATTTGCATCCTAACTATATGGCTGCTATCATTCCGTCCATGTCTTCCATCGACGCCCTCCGTTTCGCCTTTACCGGCCAGCTCATGCTGGCCGGGCGCCAGTGGCGCCACATTTCGCAGGGCGCCGTCACCGCCTACGGGATTTCCGCCGCCGCAGCGGGGCCCTTGCTGTTTATCCGCCGCCTTGGCGGCGGCGTGCGCCAGGTCACCCTGGCCGACTATGTCGGGCTGGAAGGGGCATCGCTGGTCCGTCTGGTTGACCAGCTCTCCGCCGCCGGCCTTGTGCGCCGGGAAGTGGATGCGAACGATCGGCGGGCCAACGCGCTCTGGCTCACCGACGCCGGCGAGGCGCTCGCCGAAAAAATCGAGGTCGAGCTCAAGCAGCTCCGCGCCAGCGTCTTCGCTGGCGTCAGCGAGCAGGACTTCGAGGGCGCCATGCGCGTGCTCAACGCGCTCGCCCAAGCGGCCGAGTCCGCGCCCACCACTGCTTTCGGGTCGTAAGAACATGGTCAGCTGGCCCACCGGACGGGACTGGATCTTCTCCCTCAAAGCCTTTGCAGCGGCCATGCTGGCGCTGTTCATCGCTCTGTACCTCGGCTTGCCGCGCCCGTACTGGGCCATGGCCTCCGTGTATATCGTGGCACATCCGCTCACCGGCGCGACGCGCTCCAAGGCGCTGTATCGCGTGCTTGGCACGCTGCTTGGCGCGGCAGCGTCCGTCGCCATCGTGCCGCCGCTGGTCAATGCGCCAGTGCTGCTGATGGCAGCGGTGGCGTTATGGACCGGCATCCTGCTCTATGTCGCGCTGCTGCACCGCACGCCGCGCAGCTATGTGTTCATGCTGGCTGCCTATACGCTGCCGATGGTGGCTTTACCCTCGGTGAGCGATCCCTCGGGCGTGTTCGACATCGCCGTGGCGCGGGCCGAGGAAATCTGCCTGGGCATCGTGTGCGCGAGCATCGTCGGCTCGACCATCTTCCCCGCCAAGGTGGCCACGGTGCTCGGCCAGAAATCCGCCCAGTGGCTGGCGGACGCCGCGCTATGGGCCACCGATATGCTCTCGGCGCATCCGGCCGCGAAGGTGTCGCGCCATCACAGCCGCCATCGCCTGGCCGCCGACATCCTCGCGCTCGACCAGTTGATCAGCCATCTCTCCTACGACGCCGAAAGTGCCGCGCGCGTGAAGCACGCGCAGGAGTTGCGTGGCCGCATGACCATGCTGCTGCCCGTGCTGTCGTCGCTGGCTAGCGTGGTGGACGCCTTGCACCAGCACGCTGCGGGCATTCCGCAACGCCTGTCGCACAACATGGCGCTGGTGTCGGCATGGATCAGCGCGGGCGCGCAGGCGCCGCTGCCGGCGTTGCAGCTTTCCCAGGACGCGCCGATCGACGACGCCGGCCTGGAGCCGGGCAGTGCCGGGCCAGACTGGCACGCGGCGCTCGCCGCCACGGCCGAAGGCCGTCTGCGCGAGCTGATGGAGTTGTGGCAGGACTGCGTATCGCTGCAGCGCCGTATCGGCGAGGCCGCACCGCAGGGCGACTGGGCGCCGGTGTTCCGGCGCTGGGGCGTGGGCGCTGCGCGCCACTACGATCACGGCATGCTGCTGTTCTCCACCGCCACGACCGCGCTGGCGATCTTCAGCATGGGCATGGTGTGGATCTGGACAGGCTGGGCGGATGGCGCGGGCGCGGTCGCGCTGGGCGCGGTATCGTGCTGCTTCTTTGCCGCGATGGACGAGCCGGCGCCCATGATCCGCTCGTTCTTCCGCTGGAACGTGGTCTGCCTGGTGCTCGCCACCATCTACCTGTTCGTGGTTCTGCCGAACGCGCACGATTTCGAGATGCTGGTACTGATGTTCGCGGTGCCCTACCTGATCATCGGCGTGATGATGGCGCAGCCCAGGCTCGCGCTGATCGCCATGCCGCTGGCCGTGGTCACGGCCAACGATATCGGTATCCAGGGCGCCTACAACGCCGACTTCAACGCCTTCTTCAACGGCAACGTGGCCGGCATCGCGGGCATTCTGTTCGCGCTGGTGTGGACCCTGGTGGCCCGCCCCTTCGGCACCAGGGCCGCGGTGCGCAGGCTGGTGCGCGCCAGCTGGGGCGATATCGCCCGCAACGCCACCGGGCGCGAGCCGGGCGAACACGCGCATCTGCGTGCCCGCATGCTGGACCGCCTGGCGCAACTGGTGCCGCGGCTGGCGGCCAGCGAGGATGAAACCACCGGCGACGGCTTTACCGAAGTGCGCGTGGAGCTCAGCACGCTGGCGCTGCAGCGCGAACTGTCCGCGTTGGCGCCGGAGCACCAGCACTCGGTACGGCGTGTGCTGCAGGGCGTTGCCAGCTACTACCAGGCGCGCCTGGACGCCCGTGCCGAGGCGCCGCCGCAAGTGCTGCGCGACCGGCTGGCCAAGGCGATCCGCAAGGTCGCCTCGCGCGCCGACCAGGCTTCGCGCGAGGCCTTTGCCGCGCTGGTGGAAATGCATGTCGCGCTGTTTTCGGCGGCACCGGTGGCGATGAGCGCGGCCGGTGCCTTGCCCGCGGGCCAGGCGGCAGACCCAATGAGCAAGCAAGCGAGCAACAAGCAATGAGCGGTGAAGTCGACGTCTATGGTGTGTTTGTCCCGAGCCTGCTGGCGTGGATGCTGGTGGCGTTCCTGATCACCGCCTGCGCGCGTGCCGTGCTGGCGCATGTGGGTTTTTATCGGCTGGTCTGGCACCGGTCCCTGTTCAATCTGGCGTTATATGTGATCGTCCTGGGTGGCATCGTCTACCTGGCCTATCGGCTGCAGTCATGAAACTGAATCTTCGTACGCTTGGACCCATCGTCCTTACCCTTGTCGTCACCGCGGTCGCGGTCGTTGTCGTCAAGCACCTGTGGGATTACTACACGGTGGCGCCATGGACCCGCGACGGCCATATCCGCGCGGACGTGGTGCAGATCGCGCCGGACGTGTCCGGGCTGGTGACCAAGGTCCTCGTCAAGGACAACCAGCGCGTGCAGCGCGGACAGCCGTTGTTCGAGATCGACCGCGACCGCTTCGCGCTGGCCTTGCAGCAGGCGCAGGCCACGGTGGCGGCGCAAAGCGCCATGCTCGCGCAGGCGCGCCGTGAAGCCCGCCGCAGCCAGACCCTGTCCGAGGTCGTCTCCAAGGAAGTGGTGGAAGAAGGCTTGGCCAAGGTCCAGCAAGGCGAAGCCGCACTGGCGCAGGCACAGGCCGCGGTCAACCTCGCCAAGCTCAACCTGGAGCGCACCAGCGTGCTGAGCCCGGTCGACGGCTACCTGAACGACCGGCTGCCGCGCCTGGGCGACTACGTCAACACCGGCCGCCCGGTGCTGTCGATGGTGGATGCGAATTCCTTCCACGTGGAAGGCTACTTCGAAGAAACCAAGCTGCACGGCATCCATATCGGCAATCCGGTGGACATCCGCATCATGGGCGAATCCCGCGTGCTGCATGGCCACGTGCAGAGCATTGCCGCCGGCATCGAGGACCGCGACCGCACCAACGGCTCCAACCTGCTGCCGAATGTGAATCCGACGTTCAACTGGGTCCGCCTCGCGCAACGCATCCCGGTGCGCATCGCGCTGGACGAACCGCCCGCCGACTTGCGCATGGTCGCAGGCCGTACCGCCACCGTGTCGGTGCGCGAGCCCTCGGCCCGGGACAAGGCGCAGGCCGGGCCGGAAGGCCAGAAGGAGCAGAAGGACCAGAAGGACAAGCTCGCGCTGGCCGCCAAGGGAGCCGCCAGCCAGGGAGGCGCGCAGTGAACACGTTGCGCAAAGCCCTGCTGCCGGCGCTGGTGCCGCTGCTGCTTGCTGCCTGCACCACGGTCGGGCCCGACTACCATGTGCCGGACAACGCCGCCGTGAAGGCGCAAGCGGCCAACGGCCCGCTGCTCGGCACGAACAACCCCGCCGTATCGATTGCCGAGGTGCCCGATGGCTGGTGGCGCCTGTACGACGATCCGAAGCTCGACCAGCTGGTGCAGCAGGCGCTTGTCGCCAATACCGATCTGCGCGTGGCCGCGGCCAACCTGAAGCGCGCCATCGCGGTCTACCACGAGGTGGAGGCGGAGAACCTGCCGGAAGCCAGGCTCTCCGCCGGCGCGGAGCGCGGGCAGATCGCCGGCGAGCCGCTGCTCAAGGAAGAGAAGATCCCGGTGATGAACTTTGGCGATGTCGGCTTCAAGGTTTCCTACCTGATCGACTTCTTCGGCAAGCTGGCGCGCGCGGATGAAGCGGCGCTGGCCGGCGCGCAAGCCAGCCAGGCGGCACTCGACCAGGCCCGTGTCGGCGTGGTGGCCGAGACCGTGCGCGCTTACGTGCAGGGCTGCGCTGCCACGCATGAACTGACTGTGGCCGAGCATCAGCTGGCGTTGCAGCGCCGCGGCGTCGAGCTGGCCCGCAAGATGGTCGATGCCGGGCGCGGGCAGCCGGTGGACCTGCTGCGCGCACAGGCGCAGGCCGACGTGCTGCGCGCGGCCTTGCCGCGCTTCAAGGCCGAGCAAGAGGGCGCGGCCTACCGGCTGGCGGTGATGCTGGGCAAGCCGCCCAGCGCCACCTCGCAGGCGGAGTACGCCTGCCACGAAGAACCCAGGCTGCGCCAGGCGCTGCCCGTGGGCGACGGCGCCGCACTGCTCAAGCGCCGCCCCGACGTGCGCCAGGCCGAGCGTGAACTCGCCTCGGCCACGGCCAAGATCGGTGTTGCCACGGCGGATCTGTACCCGTCCATCCGCATCGGCGCCTCCGCCGGCTTCACCGGCATCCTAGACCACCTCGGCCAGGCACCGACCGCGCACTGGGGCTATGGCCCGCTGATCACCTGGAACATCCCGACCAGCGGCACGCGCGCCCGCGTCCACGGCACCGAAGCCGGTGCCGAAGCGGCGCTCGCCCACTTCGACGGCGTGGTGCTCAAGGCGCTGCGCGAAACGCAGTCAGCGCTGAGCAGCTACACGCGGGAGCTGGAGCGCACCCAGGCGCTGCGCGATGCCCGCGACAAGGCCAACGAAGTCGCGCGGCAGAACCGCCAGCTATACCAGGCCGGCCGCTCGCCGTACCTGTCCAGCCTGGATGCCGACCGCACGCTGGCCAGCACCGAAGCGTCACTGGCGGCGTCGGAAAGCCAGGTCGCGCTGGACCAGATCAATCTCTTCCTTGCGCTGGGCGGCGGATGGCAAAATGCGCCCAAGGTCGAGTCGCGCACGATGAGCGAGCAGGCGCACTGAACGTGCACCGGACGCGCGCTCGGCTGTCATCATGGTTAAAGCCATGCAAGCTGGCTTGCATGGCGGAAAGGAGCACAAGCAGCATGTCCAACTTCTCTGGTTTTTCCGGGATTTCCGGTTTCTCTTATCCCTCCCTCCGGCAAGCGCTGTCCGTCGCGGTCGCCACGCTGGGCATCGTGGCATCGGGCGCCGCGATGGCGCAGGAGCAGACCCTGCGCGTGGGCACCGTCAGCGGCCCGGACGCGCAAGTCTGGCAGGTCGTGCAGAAGGTCGCCAAGCGCGAAGGGCTCAACATCAAGGTCGTCGAGTTCAACGACTATGTGCAGCCCAACGCCGCGCTCGACGCGGGCGACCTCGACGCCAACAGCTTCCAGCATCAGCCTTACCTGGACAGCCAGGTGAAGCAGCGCGGCTACAAGATGGTCAGCGCGGGCTACACGTATATCTCTCCGCTGGGCATCTACTCGCAGAAGCTGAAGTCGCCCAAGGACCTGCCGCAAGGCGCCAAGGTCGCCGTGCCCAACGATCCCTCCAACGAGAACCGCGCGCTGCTCCTGCTGGCCGCGCAAGGCGTGATCAAGCTCAAGCGTGGCGTTGGTGCCAACGGCGTCAACGCCACGCCGCTGGATGTGAGCGACAACCCGAAGAAGCTGAAGCTCGTCGAGCTCGACGCCGCGCAGCTGGCGCGCTCGCTGCCCGACGTGGCCGCGGCGGTGATCAACACCAACTACGCGCTTGCCGCTGGCCTGCAGCCCACCCGCAACGCCATCGCGCTGGAAGACATCCACAGCCCGTACGCCAACATCATCGCCGTGCGCACCCAGGACAAGGACAAGCCGTGGGTGAAGAAACTGGTTGCCGCTTACCAGTCGGAAGAGGTACGGCAGTTCATGAAGAACGAGTTCAAGGGGGCAATGGTGCCGTCGTTCTGATCGGGCAGGTGGCCGTGGACATTGCGCCGTCCCGGTTGCGCAGGCCTGGCAGACAAGCCCTTTCGGATCGCAAGGTCCGAAGGGGCTTTTTGTTTGTGGCCGGCCGCTATTCCCGTGGCATGAACGTGATGTTGACGCCGGGGGGCGCCACGCCGTTCTCGTCGCGCGGCAGCGGGTCGGATCGCTCCACCGCGCGCAGCACGGCGTTGTCCCAGCCGGCATTGCCGCTGGACTTGGCCAGCCGCACCGACAGCAGCGAGCCATCCGGCGCCATGCGCACCGCGACCACCGCGGCCGGGTTGCCAGCGATCTCTTCGGTAAAGATGATGTTCGGCTTCACGCGGCGCCGCACGCGGTCCGCGTAGCCGGGCGAGGCGTTGCCGCCAGCACCGGCGCCGGTGCCCGCGCGGTTGCCTGCGCCACCTGTGGTGGGCGCGCTGTTGGCCATGGCCTGCAGGCGTGCCAGTTCGCTCTGGCGCTGCTGCTTCAAGGCCGCCTGGCGCTCCGCCTCCCGCGCATTGCGCTCGCGCTGGTCGGCCTGCCTGGCTTGCTCGGCCGCCTGCTTGCGCTTTTGAGCCTGCAGGGCGATGTCGGCGTTGTCGTCCGGCTCCGGCTTCAAGACAGGCTGCGGTTCCACGGGTGTCGGCTGGACCACCGGCTGGGGCTGCGCAATCTCGGGCACGGTGTCCCACAACTCCGCCTCCACGCCGGCCGGCGTGCGGCTCTGCCAATGCACCCCGTAGTAAAGCATCAAGCCCAGCAGCAGATGCATGAACAGAGCCAGCAGGAAACACTTCAGCGTTCCTCGCTCCTGCACCTGTTGATACGGATGGGCAATGGTCATCATGACGTGCGGCAGGCCACGGACGGGCGATGCATAGTCAGTGCTGTGTCATTCCAGAATCACTCTCACATCTCAGTGAAAGGAGCCGGTGCGGTGCTTTGTGCACGACCCCGCGCATGGCATCCACTGCATGCAGCTTAGGTCGGCATCGTCGCGGCAGGCAAGCGGGATTCTCTGCGGCGGGATGCCCTGAAGGTGGAGCGTGGATCTGGCGAGAAACAGAAGCCCCAAAAGCAAAACCCCTCCCGATCTTGCGATCGGGAGGGATTTTTGTTGTAGCCCGTTTCCAGGCTTCAACGAATATGGTGGCGAATCAGGGATTCAGCGAATTTCTCGAAACCCTATGTAAATCAAAGGGTTACGAAATCCATATGCCGCACTTTGTACCCGGTATTTGTACCACGGCTGGTGCCCCGGGCGCAAGCCTATGGAGACCGAGCACAGACGGGTAATGACCAGGTCGCCCTCGGCGCACAGTAGGCTTCCATCGAATTTGACGACAAGAACGGTCCACTATTCGGGAACACCACAGCTCATTTGCGAGTCAGTCCAGGACACCGAGTGCCTCGACGTTGATGTCTTCATCAAGAGCAGGGCAGGCACTATTCGACGTTTTGTCGAAAGCATAAAACACATATCCTTGCAGCCGAATAAAGCTCGCTTTGGAATGACCTCCCAAACAGGCTGGGTCGACAGCTACAAGCATCGAGTGCATCGGAGACGTCGATGAATTAAATTTTGGCGCACGTTCTTTTCAAGCGGTGAAATGGGCGCACCATGGTTCCCGGGCGCGACGCATGAAGAATACTTCCACCATCGATGTGCCTGTAGACGGTACGACCGGCATACCAAGTCCGATAACGTTTGTGCATCGACCATGCACCCTAGGAGGCACTATGACTACAAGGACGTCAAGCTATATCTACAAAGCAAGGTCAAAACCGGAAAGCGGAACCGTGTACTTCTCTGACAGGCAGGAAGACGAGAAGGGCTTGGCGTTGCACTGACATATCATAGAAAACCCTGGTTTGGCGAAGAGATGTACTTTAGCAACGAGGAAGTCACCATGCGCAACTCGTCAAAATGGGTTATCAGTCCAAAACTCAGCAGGAACATGCCGATATGGAACAACCCTTGGTTCCGGCTGGAAAAATTCAGAACCGGAGCCGCTATAAGCTGGCGGTAACGCGTTCGATTCAGCAACAAGCACATTAACACGCCCAGCACAGCCCCTCCCAGCACGTCCGTCGGATAATGTAGCCCAACATAAACACGCGTCACGCTGATAAACAGGAAGGCATACGCCAGCGCAAAGATGCCAATTCGCCAGGACGCCACCAGGACGCCGGTCGCCACAGCGCACCACAACATCGCATGGTCGCTCGGGAAGGCGCTCCAGGTTCGCAACTCTTGTTCCGATGAAGCGAGAAAGTGCAACCCCAGTTCAGGGTTGGCAACGGGGCGGATGCGGAATGGTAGCCAGTGCGCCAGGAACCGGCCCAGCGCCAACGCGCAAAGGCCGGCGACGAGTGTCGCGATGACGATTTCCCGGTCGCGCTGCTTAGTCGGGCCATCGCGGAACCAGACCCACCACAGCAGTGTAATCATTGGCAAGCCGCGCAGAATATAGAAATGCGTCGTTGCCAACGCGGCACGGTCCATGAAGCCAGAGCGGAAAGCGAACTGGTTCAGGAAATGAATAATGGTGCTATCAAATGAATTCATCTCGCTCTCCCCGCTCGCAAAAATGCAATCGCGAATCACTTTGATAAGTCTAGGGCGGGGCACGCCTTGCATGTGTGCGGAACAACACGCTTCGGTTCGTTGGTCCAGACCCAATACCAGAACATTGATGTGCGGCGGTTCGAGCGCAAGGACTTGCCACGGGCCGGGATGGCTTACGGCTGGTACCATCATCAGGGGGAGCCCGGTGTACCCGAGGTAACGGAATGGTTGTGGCAGGAATGTGTAAGCACTACCGCCTCGCCGAGGTGGCACAGCTAGCGGAAGAAGTCTAGTAATGCACATACAGGGAAGATGAAACGTGGCGCTTGTAATCTACCTCGACTTCGACGGTGTGCTGCACCCGGAAGCGGTATTCCGCACGAGCAAGGGACCTTGGCTGCAAACTCCAGGCCACAAGCTTTTCGAGAACGAAGCAATCCTGGAAGCAGCACTGGAGCCTTACCCCGATGTTCGCATCGTACTGTCCACGGCTTGGCTGCTTTGGCGCGGCGGGTACAGCTATGCGAAGAAGCAGCTGTCGCCCGCGTTGCAGCAGCGCGTTATAGGCGCTACTTACCACCAGCGGCACACCCGACGGGATGAGTACACCGAAACATTCCGTGGCGTTCAGATTTGGCAGGACGTGCAGCGGCGCTGCCCTGATGCGTGGCTAGCGCTCGACGACGACGGCGAACATTGGCCCGCGTGGTGCAGGGAAAAACTTGTTCTCACGCACCCGGTCTTAGGTATCGCTGAGCCCTCGGTTCTGGCGGAGTTGGAGCAGAAGCTGCGCGCAATGTGTAGCCGCTAAGGAGCCCACTTAGCCCAGCAATTCTACGACGCGCTTGAATACCCACGAGACCTCATCTTGGGAGAAGTCCCATTTCCCGCCTTGAACTTTCTTGTCTACGCCACTGCGTGTTCGGGCAAGGTTGAACTCCCGCGACCACGAGGGATTCTCACGCTCCTTACGCAGGCAATAATCCCGGAGCTGCTGTGCGAGGTCTTCGCATATCTCCCAACGTTCTTGGCGTTCCTCATCGGATGCAGCTGGCCGCACGTACCGGACTCCGGCTAGCACTACCGCAACCTTGGACTGAACACCCGCCAGTGCGCTCACAAGCTTTGCGCGTGGGAAATCTGCGGGTACTGGAATTTGTTCGCTGTCGTGTGGCATGAAAAGGCGAGCGCTGCATCAGCCCAGTGGGAATAACTGCAACTGATTCTACGCTGTATGTGCGCGCGTCCCAAATGAAAGAGAATCTCCAGTTGGCCATTGGAGATTCTTGTAGCGTTCGTAGCTTGCGAAGCGCGATTAGATTTATGAGAACGTCTTTACCGGGGGTTGAACTTGCACCGAGGCAGGCACACGCTGGGCCGCTTTGTCTTCGCCAGCGCTCTCGCCGCTGACGGTCTTTTTGATTGCGCCGCGTTGTGCGGCCGTCAGCCCTTCGTTGAACTTCACGTAATCTTTGTCCTGGTCAAACCACGCCCCGAGGAGCTGTTCGATAAGTTCGCTCCGCTCGCACGTTTCGCAGTACGTCGCGAGGTAGTACTCGCGGTAGGTCTCAATCGCAATGCGGGTCGATTCTTTGAAGCTGAGGCTCACGCGTGCGGCGGGGTCGACGACAGTAAATTTTCTGAGAGTTGCCATGATTGTTAACCTTTCGGTTTCGTTGTAGGTACTGCGTATAGCACCTTCAAAAACACCGGGTATGACCACGTTGCGGGCTGTGCCCGCTGGCAGCGCTTATCGAGTGCCGAAGCCCAACACTCTCAAAACAAACCCCGGGGTCCCTCTCTGTACGCGGCCTGGACCGCAAGGCTTCGGGAGCGGGACATTCCTGCAACCGCGGTACTCGCAGCCAGATGTCATCATCCACATCCTGCAGGTTGAACTCCAGGGCCGGTATCCCTACCTTCTGGCCGAGCCGACCAAGTTCAATCGCGTCCTGCCAGCCGGCCTCATAGTCCAATTCCACTACGGTCACGCCTTCTGTCTACAGAAGCCTTAGCGCCTCCCATTTGGTGCCAGCTCGAGCTGTCGCCATTTCGTTCTCCCCACTCACATCCTCGGCGCCCATGGGCCATGCCCTGCATCCGCACAATATTGTAATCGCCGGCGGAGCATTGAACCCGATACGCCTCTCCGGAGATTGATTTCCACGGGTACTGCGGGATGCGGGGGGCGCGCAATGGCGAACAACAAGAGAGGTTTACAAGGTCTCCACTTCCGGGGCGAGCGTCATTCAGCTAGCGGGACACCCGGGAGGAACTCCACGCCAGTTCGTTTTACGAGTTCGCGGTACAGGATGGGGCGTCCAGCGCGCGCCGAGTCTGAATTTTCAATCCAATGCGCCCAGGCTCGATGGGTCGCCGTGTCGTACACGAGCTTGAAGAGGTATTGTGGCACCCATACTTGGTCTGGGCCGATGGCGGCGGGCGGCGTGGACCTGAACACCGGGCCGGTGATGACATACGCATCCCCCTTGGCGCGCCGAACGTATTTTCGCGTTGCCTTCTCGATGCCAGCCCAACTCTTTCGGTTGTTCTGCGGGGCCTGGGGCACAACGTTGGCAAGGGAGAAGTTCTGCGCCATAGCCGTGGCATTGGGCATATCGCCCGCCGGCGCCATGTGTAATACCCGGTGGAAAACTATACTCAAAGTGAGGGGAAGCTTCCCGCTGATAGTGAGTGCAGTGCGCGAGCGGGCATTGCAATCTGTGTGCAGCGGGGCGGCGGTTTGGTCGCTCATACGACGCGGTCAGGGGAAAGGAACTGCTGGAGCTTCTGTCGGCGAGCGCAGGATCGACTGAATAGCGGTGACAAAGGCTGGCGGGAAAAGCTTATCGCCATGGTCGTTCTCGATGCTGCCATCCTCACCGACGCGCAGCCCTTGTTGAGCCAGTCTAGAGCGATCAATGCCTTTGCCGAGCGCTGCTTTCAGTCTAGGAGGAAGCGCACCCTCGGCCACGATGGACACTGGTAGCGATGGCGGGGATTCTGCTGCAGGCGAAGGCATTAGCGAGGCTCCGACCCGCAGTGCCTTGAATGCGGTATGAAGATTGTCGTTGACGACCTTGAGCCGCTTTGCTTCATCGAGAGCAACTCGGATGGTCGCCCGGATGCTTGGATCTGTTACCAAGTCCAGCGCCTGCTCTACGTTGGATTTCGTCTTGGCCACGTACCGAGTCGCGCCGCTGAGGGCGTTCGCATAAGACGAAATGATCTCCCGGTAGTGGGAGCCCTGTGCGTTGCGGAGGCTTTGGGTCTTCGGGCCACCAATTTTTGCGAGACGGCGTCCTACCTCTGCGAGGGAATAGTCGCGGCTTTCCTCATCCTGAATGGCGTTGAGCACTTCCCACAACTTATCGAGGTTCTCAACCTTTGATTGCTTAGTTGCCGCGTTCCGGTGCGCATGATAGAGCCGTCGGGCGTCCTTAAGGATATCGGGAACGGCAGTAGCTTGCGGCTTGGTCATGCTTGCTCCAAAATGTAATGCGCGAACTCTAATGCCCTGGGTTGAAGGTGCTCCAGCTGGGCGATAAAGGCCTTGTCCAGCCCCACTGCCTGCAGGGTCGTGCGTCCGTCCACCAATGCGTGTACTGTGTTGGCCTCCAGCCTGGCGTAAAGGAACTGGCCCATTGCATTTGCCGCTTGCAGGGCGTGCCCGTCATCAAGCAGAGAGAACTGCGGCGCGTAGCCAGAATTGCGAAGCATCCGGTCAAATAGGCGTGCGCGTTCAAGGTTTGGCTGCTGCCAACTTATGTTGAGCCCGTCGAACAGTGTCGCGCTCATGCATATGCGGTTGAGCTGCTCAAATTCGTGGCCCTCGGATAGCACGGCCTCGACCTGCCCGGTGCCGCCCGCGGCGACCAGTGCTAAGCCGTCACCTTTGTTCTGGCTGGCAATGCGAATGCACTGTTCGGTGAGCGCATAGGCGGCTTGCAAGCTCAGCGCAATGGCGTCCACCTCGGCAGTCGACGACTCGAAAGCTGTTTCGGCAATCTCTAGTTCGCGCTGCCGGTGAAAGGCCACTCCATCTCCCAAGGACGCGGCATGGGCGTCCGCTAAGGCGTCGAATCGTCCTTGGGCTTTCTCGAACGTGTAGGAGGCCTTCTTGAGCCGGTAGGACAAGTCGTTGACATGGGCCTCTAGTCCGAAAAGGAACGCTGGACCTGTGATAAAGAATCTGCAGCGAGTGCAGTTGGTGGCGCCGCCGGGTACGGCCTGATATCGGGTGACACCGGTCGCCGGGTCCGTTGCCGCGAGCCCTTCGTGGCAACGCTTGGCGGAGACAGCGCAGATGCCATGATCCATCACTAGCATACCTACCCCTGTTCCACTGACCGCTGCGTCTAGGGCCGCAGGATGTCGGACGGCCACTGCTTGCTCTAGTTCGTGTCGGCTAGCTCGCCTGATGAACCCCGCCATTTCCACCTGGGACTTGCGTTGCCGCTCGAGTAGAGCCTCATCCATCCGCAAGCTCAGGGTCTCGGCACTGAGCTTCGTGTAGTAGAGGGTCATCAGAACCGTGGCGTGGCCGACGATCTTCATCAGATATTCTGGGGGAATTCCTTCCTCGTACATGGCAGTGATGATCGACACCCGCAGGCTATGAAGATCGAACGTGGCAGATGCCGGCTGCCCAGTGTCGTCCCGGGTTAGCACCAGCTTGATTGGATCGCCATTGCTCAACGTCTCGCCTGCCTGGGTTAGCCGCCGTTCCATCTCATCCATGAGCTTTAGCCACAGATTACGAATCCGCACGTCGGTCACCGGCAGGTCGGGGCGCGTCCTGTTGGCAGGGTCACGAAAGAGGAAGAAGTTCGCTCCCATCTTTGCTAGGTCGTCGGCGTGCTTTACCTTTTTTAACTCCACGATGTCGGACCATGCGGTAGGCGCCCGGAGCGGGTTGTACTTCTCCTGCCAGTTCCGCAGCTTCACCAACAATTGCAAGGCGTCTTTCTTCTCCCAAGGCATGACATAGCCCTTGACTACGCTTTCGATGTCGGCAGTCTTGTTGGTATTGAAGTAGAACACAGCGCCGTTGCTGCCATCCTTGCGCTTGTAGCGACGAAACACTCCACGATCGACAAGCTTACTGCCGGTCGCTGGACGATGGTTACCCAGGTTCACTTCCCATTGGCCGTCGCCCTCGTAGCGGTAGGTATCTCCTTCGCCGCCATCGAGCATGCGGACTTGATATGTCCGTGCGGGCAGTAGAAGCTTAATCAGTATGGCGTAAGCTCGGACAGGACTCCACACGGTTTCGAAGGCCCCTGTCTCGGGGTTTAGCCAGCGGAAGACATCCTTGATGCGCCCCGCCTCTCTTGCCCAGGCGAAGTCGTTTTCAGTCAGTATGTGAGCCGCCAGGCTAATAAGCCTGGTTGGCATGGCTTCCCGATGGGTTTCGCCCTGGTTCACGTTCCTGTAGCTGGGCCTGGGAAGCGGGTTGGCGAAGCCCGGCATCAGAATGGGTATTTCATTGTCATCCGGTTGTACGCACACCTTGAAGAGCACTTCGTTCAGGAAATCGTGGAGGACCGACATGGTTTGCCGACCTTTATTTCCCGGGGCGTGAAACAAGGCAGTTGGGCGTCGGCGGATGTCGAAGTATTCAGCCGGATTGCGCGGCAACGCTGGATGTTCGAGGTAATGTTGCAGAAAACTGTTCAGAGAAGATTTACGTTTGCGGAAGTTTGCCGGGGTGCTTTCCAAATGCTCGATGGCCAGCCGCGCCCATTCGCTCATTGCCGCGTCTTTCGAGACGAGCCAGGCGAAGTTGTCATCTCGTGCCAAATGACCCATCTTGACCTTGAAGAAGCCGAAATCCTCCGGCGACCATCCTATGGCCCGATCGTAGTGTTCCTCGCGGAGGACACTAAGAACGCCCTGAATGCCGGTGGACCTCATTTTGCGCAGGCGGGAGCGCTCCTCGGTCAGATAGAACGTGCTGGGCGTTAGGTCGCCGATTTCAGCTATCCCGGCTCGCGCAAGAATGTGGTCTAGGATAAAGCGGAAGTTTGCGGCGTCATCCGTGCTCCCGCGGTTGAGGTATGCACCGATCCGCGACAAGTAGGACAGCGGCTGCTCGGTGAAGCCGGGATTGCTCAGCTTCAAGAACGGATTGACGAAGGGGACTTGCTGCTTTACAGGCCAAGCCACCGCACCACAGGACCAAAGCTGCAACAGCAGCTCTACCAAGAAGGGTTGGTGGCTTGCTACGGAAGTTGTATCGCGCTTTGCTTCGAACTCGGTGATCAGAATAGTCTGCAGTGCTTCTGCAATGTTTTCGCGGCTGCGGCATTCAGTCAAGTCCATAACCACTTTACGCAATCCTGGTGTCGGCCTAGCTTCAGGACGCGCCGCATCGAATTTGGCCAGCCACTCTTCCCCCATCTCCGCTACCTTCTCGCACGCGCCGTCCGGCGAGACAAGATACTGGTCCGGGGCATCATTGACATAGATGGTGCGCCCGGTTAGCTCGCTCACAATGGCGGTGTATCGATCGAGCTGGCAAATGAAGTTCATGCGGTTTCCGTGAAGTGAGGCAGGGAGGTAATAGATAAGTTTCCGATCGCGGCGGCCACGCCAGCGACACCACTTTGCCGATAGACGTCCTGGCTTTTTGCGTTTACATGGTGCATGGCCACTTGACCTTCCTTGTCGCCCAGTCCAAGGTCGTTCAGCCATTGGCCGTATCGATGACGTAGCCCATGGGTGGAGGTGCCTGCCCACTTGGCTGGCGTCAGGCCAATACGGCGCACTGCCACCTTAAAGGAGTCAGCGAATCCCTCAACGCCGAGAGGCTGACCTTCTTTGGTTAGAAAGGCCCAGGGTACCAGCGGGACCACAGGCCTGACATGTTGGATGTACACGCGCCACAGCGTTAAGAAGAGCCGACCGGCGTTCTTGTCAATCCATAACACCTGGAATGCCTTGCGCTCACGATGCGTCAAAAGGCATCCCTTCCATCCGGCATGCCGACGACCTGTTTCCGCAGTAAGCGGCTTCCGACCACCGCAGAAGCGCTGCAGGAAGTCAGCTCGGGTTGTCCTCCGGCGTACGCGGGTCATCGGATCCGTGTACTCCGCCAAGCCGTCGCTAGGCTCGTGCACCAGCACCAACGCCAGTTCGGTGTCGTCGGGGTCGACGAAGACATCGTCCACCCATAGATGGAGTGGCTCAGAAGCCCGACACCCGCCGTAAGCGCAGAGTAGCGTTATGAGGATGTCGCGCAGCTTGTACTTCATCCAAATGCGAGGATCCAGTTCATTCCCAGGATTTGCAAAGCCTCGCCAGAGTAGATCTTCAAGGTGCTCTGCGGGAAATGCCTTGACCTCTTGAAGCAGAGCATTCCGGTTCCTCGGAAGCCGCAGTTTCCGGCTGGTATGGGCGTCTGCTTCGGCCTGTGAGCGCCCCTTGGTGTGAGCCAAGAGAGAGCCCACCCTCTGCCTATTCCATTTGCGCCAGAAGACCAACTGCTCTGCTGGTGAAGCCCGGTGGTGAATCGGATTCAGCAGCGTGGTGCCGAGGCGAGTGTTCAGCCAGTCGCTAAAATGGAGCAGAGCCCGAGTCAGCCGTGCCAGATTCTGCTGACTGGTTGGCCGCCAGTGAAGGCCATAGAGGTCCTTTCCTTCCCGGTATGTTCCGAATCGCAGGTCGTGGGTGAAAGCGGTGAACAGAAGGCTGCGCTTTGAGGTATCGTTGAACTCGATAGCGCGCACGGAAAGCCATTCGATAAACCGCCCAGTAGCCTGTGCATAGGTGCGTTCCGCTGAGAGGGAGACACATTTCTCTCTAAAGAACTCTAGCAACTGCTCGAACGGAGCGGTGCCTACGATTAGAAGTATGGTCGGAGTGTCAGCACGGATCCTGTCCCGCACGAGGACCGTATCGGTGTAGATCATCGCGCTGTTATGAGCGACAAATCGTACCCGCGACCGGCAGCCCATTCGGCAAACGAAGGTTCCGAGCCGTACACGCGTTGCTCTTGGCGAACGATGAGATCCAACAAACTGCGGGCATCTGCTATGCCGGCAAAGAGCACAATCAGGGCAGACGGCCACGCTACGGTTTTGCGCAATTAGATGGTTGGAAGCTCTTAAGGGGGGGCGAGTATATCGGGTCGAGTATGGATACTCAATGCTTGGCCGCGTGATTACGCGATGAGTATGTTTTTCGCCGGGTATCTGAGGTGGCCACGGTCATAGCCGGAGCCCTTGTAGTCACCGAGCTCAGCTCGTTCCGCTCGCGGCAACCGAGCATCGGCGAAGAACCGATTAGTCCTCTCCTCATCTTGCGCATCTGCAACTTGCTCTGCAGTTAGCCGCTCGGCCACATAGATTGGCGTTTTCATCGTGCCAGAATGCAAGACCGCGAACGCCTCAAAACAAAGAGCGCGTGGCTTCAAATCTCGGGCATTGCGAACCTGAGGGATTGCCCCTTACGCAAAAAACTGAGGGCAGCGTTCAAAGTCCGTTGCCGCGTGAGCGGTGGCGGAGATGCCAAGAAAAAAGGGCGGCAGATGCGACCAACCGTAAAGCGAGATGCATTGATTCTTTCCTATGACTGTCTACCTCTTCCCGACTGGGAGGCGGCCGGAAGAATAGCATTTACAGAAAGATATTTCAGCGCCCGCTTAATATCATTCAGCTGGACTAGATTCACAGAGTTGATGAAAGTCCGGCAAAGTGCTGTAGGATATCAAACTGTTATTAATAGACGGAGATTGAAATGGCAACCTACAAGCAACTCATGGCAGAGAAGGAAGCGTTGGAAGCAAAGCTCGTCGAAGCTCGTGCGACCGAGGTCGCCGGCGTAATCGAGCAGATTCAATCGTTGATGACAGAATACGAACTTACGGTCGATGACTTGGCTCCGAAGCGACGCCGTGGACGCCCGGCGGCCGGCGATGAGCCTAAGGGTGCGGCGAAGGAGAAGGCCTCGCTGCCGCCAAAGTACATGGACCCGAAGACTGGTGCAACTTGGACAGGCCGTGGTCGTGCGCCGGCTTGGCTTGGCAAGAATCGCGACAAGTTTCTCATCGCCGAGTAGGCATAGGATGGCATGGTGTGACAGTCGCCAGTTGAGCACTGGCGTACTGTCCCGCTATCGGAGTTTACATCGCATGCATAGAGACGAAGACGCCTCGGCTTGCCGGAACTCTGGGTTCGCCTGGACAGCGGCTGGCAGCTTGTCGCTAGGGAAGAGCAAAAATCCCCACCGAGCGAAGAATGCGGGCGCTCGCTTGGAAAAGAGAAAAACGTTATGAGTCTCCTTGCCGCGTGCCCGCATCAGAAGCACCTCGACCAAACGGCTGGCAATGCCCTGGTTGCGAAAGAGTGGGTCTACCGCGACGGAGCGTATGAGGATGGACTCGCCGTGAGGTTCTGCCGCTGCGCAACCTACGATACGGCCACCACGTAACGCGACGAAGAAACTTCCGATAATTGAGACGACATTTGCCGCCGACAGGTGGCATCGTTCAAGCAATGCCGTTATTCGTGGGCAATCCGAGTTTGATGCAGTACGTAAGCGGACGTCGGTAAGCATTGGATGACTGAAAGAAATGTTCGTTTGGGCGATTGCCAGTGGTGATGCTCTCTAGACTGGGGGAGATACATGCCGCACGTAGCTTTTCACCGGATACGGTGCGTCATCAGTCGGACATCGCGGCTCCGATTGGAGTGATGACCCACCCTCGCAGAATCGTCTCAGTTTCATTTCGACCTGAGATTTCCAATCTATCGCATTGGAGGGCTGTGTCCGCGCTTGGTTCCCGAGTCCCCGTGGGTGCTTTGGCGGGCAACGATTGCCCAATGGGGCGGGGATAGCACGGGGGCAACTATGGTTTGAGTACTGCCGGCACAAACACTCTGACTCTTTGACTGCCGTGCGAGCTTTCATTGGTTGGGAAGCGCTGGCTTTGCGAGACGGAGCGTTGCAAGCATATGCGGGTTGTTCGCGAGCCTAAAGAGCTGGGTCCTCATGGTCCTCGTCCCGTCGTTTGCGACCGGTCAGCATGGCGACGATGAGGTTCTCTTTGTGAACCTTGCCCATGGCGATGGCGGCAATGACGTGCACCACTATTAGTACCATCAAGATATCTGCGAGTAGTCCGTGCACATCCTTAGGCCAGTCCTCGCCCCAGAATGCGTCTAGCCTCGACATCCATCCCGTCACCGCTAGCGCAAGGATGAGCGTCCACATTGTGAGCATCATCAAAGCACCGAGCGGTGTATGGCTTAGATGTCGCGTTGGCCTGCGGGAAATCATTCCTTTGAGGTCAGAGATGACCCGGGAGGGCACGGGGACCCAGGCGGAGAACCGTGCGGGCTCAGTGCCAATGAAGCCCCAGAGAATTCGAAACAGGACAAGGCCTGTGGCAACATATCCGGCGATGCGGTGCTGCGTTCCGCCGAAGTCCACGAACAGGTTCCACAACACAAGCGCCGCCACGCTCCAATGGGTCAGGCGAACCACAATATCCCAGACGCGCACTGAAGCGGTGCTTGTCACCATGTTGAACTCAACCGGCTACCGTTACTTCTCGATTTCCGATTTCACGACATCCAGCGTCTTGGTGTCGTAGTAAATCTCGGCCTTCTTGCCTTCCTTCGTGGTGCCATAGATTTCATAGCAGTTGCCATCTACTTTGAACTTCTTGATGTTGTAGCCCTGCGCTTCAATCTTCGCTTTGGCATCGGCTTCTTTCATCCATTCGGCTTTGGGATGTGCGACGCATTTAGCTCCGGCGAATGCGCCGGTAGAGAACACGCCCGCGAGGACGAGCAAGGCAATCCGCAACATAGAAGGTTTCCAGTTCAGTAATGGATGGCCACATAGGATATCGAAGGCGATAGTGATTCGCAATACACATTCGCCCCCAACATCCCAAGGTCAATCTTCGTCGTCGTGCCAGCGATGCCACTCGCGGTGACGTTCTCTCCACTCATGCTCTCTCCAACGCTGCTCACGCCATTGGCGTTCCCGCCACGCACGCTCCCGCCAGTCGTCGTAGTAGCCAGGGGCAACAACGACCGGCTGCTGTTCGACCACGACCGGGGGCGGGTCATAGTAGGGTGCGGGAGCATACACCGGCGCAGCTACGAAGGGCATCGGGACGCCGATGCCGACACCAACATTCACATGAGCCTGCGCGCCGGCGGATGCAACTGCGGCGACCGCCGCCAGGATGGCCAGCGACAAAATCTTTCTCATGGTTACATATCCTCTGTGAATACTGCCTACCTGAATGGACCTCACCGCAGGACAGACTGGCGTGAAAAGTCAGAGGCAGTTGCCAACAAAAACGAGAGGAGCGGAATGTTCGTTGACGGAGTCGCCCCAGGATTTTGTATCCAAATCTGTCCGCGGGCCGTAGGTGCTGGGAGTATGTCGCCTGGTATGGCAATGGACGACACACCGGGGCGACCCGCCGCGGAAAGCTCGCATACAGGATGCAGCCGTTCAGCGCCGACATAGACAGTTGGAAATTTGGGAGTCTGTCTAGATGCATGTGACATAGCCGTGTCAGGGGCACGGGCGCTGCTGCTGCATCTTCGTTTGACGAATGATGGCGGTCCCCAAGGCTTTCGTTTGGGCGCGGCGTATGTGCGTCAAGTTGTCACACGCACGTAACCTGGAGGGCTTAGGTTTGCCGCCTCCCGTGGGGAGGGCGCGTGATGGAAAGTCTTTTGGGGCTGTTAGAAAAAACAGATAGAGGTCGGCAGGAAGTGGCGAGACGGTCGGGGGCACTCGATGGTCGCCGCCGCGCGCTCCTTATTATGGTAGATGGCCGGACCAGCTCGAAGGAGATTCTTGCCTGTGCCGGGGAACTCGGACTGGATGCGAGCGCAGTGTTCCAATTGCTGCATGTGGGCTTCATCCGAACAGTCAGCGAAGCCGATGACGAGCCTGCTGTTCACTCGTTCGCGGAAGTGCCGCCTGTATCCGCAAAGCCCGAAGCGGCCCTCCAAAGGCGGTCACTTGCCACGGCCAGGATGTACCTGATGGACGCGATGGTCCGGGCGTTCGGTACAACGGACCACGCCATCAGGAGGCGGCTCATCGAAGCAACGGACCCAGCTTCCGTCGAGGCGGTGTTCGGAGAATTCCTTCGGATACTGCAAGAAATTGCCACGCCGTCGATGGTGGGGCAAATCGAGGAATCGTTCCGGAGTCTTATGCCTGCTGACAACCAGGATTTGGTTTGCGGTTTAGAGGCGCGCGCAGCTGTGCCTGCGACGGACGAATTAACCCAGCAGAATGCTGCATTGGTGGTCGAGCAAGTCGCTGCTGCAGCGAGCAAGCCGACGCGGCAACCGCAAGCTTGAGGTCTCAGCTCTCATCCGAGAGTAACGAGCCCCGGCAGGTCAGCTAACCCAATGACTGCCTGATGCCGTGGTGCCTGCGATTGTCCGCTACTAGTCGTCGCGTCTGTGTCGGCCGTGCTCTCCGTGGCCATGCTCCCCGTGACCACGTCCGCGCCACCTCCGCTCGCCTTGGTCGTCGTCGTCATCGCGCCCCCGCCAGTAAGGCGCATACACGGGAGCTGGCGCTACGACAACCGGTCGAGGGACATACACCCGCTGCGGTGCAACATACACAGGCGGAGCCACATAGACCGGCGCAGGTTCAGCATAGATTACACCCGGGACGCCGATGCCAATGTCAACGTTCACATGCGCTTGAGCCGTAGACGTCACAGCGAGCAGGGCGCCGCCGAGCGCTACGATGATTGCAAGTCGCTTCATTTTCAAATATCCAGCTTTTCGTTGGCGCAATTGTACGTGCACCGCAGCATCTCGGTGGATGACTGTGTCGAGGGCAGCAGGCGTCATGCTCGCGAGGCATACATGGGCAGTCCCGCTTTGCGCGTGCTGCTTTGAGGTCTACACGGAGGGATGCCTCAAAGATTGCTCGCGGCCATGGTTGCAGATGCGATGCCGACGGACCTTCGAGGCACTACGTTCGGGCAGGACTGAACGTTATTTCTAACTCTCAATCATTATCGTCATCGTGTCGGTGACGCCACTGACTCTGGCACTCCCTCTGCTCATGCTCTCTCCATCGCAGGTCGTCCGTTATTAGCGCTCCCTCCTGGCTTGCCCGGGCCAACGCCACTGTCGGGGTAAGCCCGAGTGAACGTGGCTTGTCATTTCCCGTAATAATTGCCGGACTTGCATGTCGTCGGGAACAGGGCGCCGGGATAGATATGAAAGTTCTATTCACGAATTTCCACCGAGGAAATGGCGGAGGCCACGATACTTACCTTATGAGCCTGTTGGGTGAGTTGGCGCAGAGCCACGATATAACACTTGCCGTTCCTCACACGAGCAGGCTATTTCGACTGGCGGGCTCAATCGCATTGGTTCGCTTGCAGGCACTTGACTTCTCGCCACGGGGTCTTGCTTGGTTAAAGGAGTTGTGGGTGCTCTGGCGGCTTCTCAGCTTCGGGCGATTCGACATCATTCATGTCAATGGCTCCTCCGACCATAAGCTTGTTATGCTTACTAGGCTTGTTGCAGTCCGTCGGCCATGCATTGTGTTCACCAAACACAATGACCACCAGAGTCGCAGTGTGGGCAACTCCTTGCGTGCATGGCTAGGAACGGACCATGTTATCGCCGTAAGCGATTACGTGGCGACCAAGCTGAGCGACTCGCCGTATTACAAGGTGCCGGTCACAACGATTCTGCACGGAGTCGACACGGACTATTTCGCGCCCGTTGCTGCGCGAAAGGCGGTTGCCTTACGGGAGGGTTACTTCGGTCCCGGTTCTCAGACTATGCTCGTCTTGGTGAGTACAGCGGGTACCAGCGACGAGAAGGGATGGCTCGCGCTTCTTGAGGCGATAGCCTTGCTCCCATTCACGTTACGACAGCACGTCCGCGTCATAATGGCAGGCGATAGCCCGAAACCTGGCATGGTACAAAGAGTCGTGTCGCTCGGCCTCGGCGCGCAAATCATCTTCACTGGCTTGCTGGATGACGTTCGTCCCATTCTGGCGGTAGCCGATGCCGCTTTTGTTCTCTCGCGGCGTGAGACCCTCTCGTTTTCGTGCCGTGAGGCCATGGCAATGGGCTTGCCAGTCCTCGTCTCAGAAGTGGGCGGGCTGCCCGAAAATGTCACCGACGGCATAGACGGCTGGGTTGTGTCGGGTGCAGACATCGCCCAGATAAAGACCATCCTGGAGAAAATGTTCCTGTGGCGCGAACAATTGCCATATATGGGGCGGTCCGCGCTGGCGAAGAGTCGCGCCAGTTTTACGCGCGACATGTTCATCTCCACCACATTGGCTGTGTATCGCGCCACTGTTGACGCCGGTGTGCGGCCTGGGCACGCGTGGCGGCGTAGTTTGGAGAAGTTCATCGGTCAATCAAGATGAACGATTGCTTACGCGCAAACTGGCGGCGCCAGCAGCCGTTGGCTTGGAATCTGCTTCCAGCGGAAGGATTGACACCTGTGCCTTATAGACTGCGCCGTGCTGGTCGTTCTTTCGTGGTCGTAAGATTGCGCATATGCCCACTTGACGAGCGCTTCGTAGTCCGTTTCGGGCAAGTGAGTGGTTTTCAGCCTTCGTGCCTGTGTTGGCTGTGTTCCTCATGCCGTCGATGACCTTGGTCGCTATGCTCCTCCTGCGCGCGCCATCTCCGGTTGCGCCAAGACTCCTCCCGTTGTTCGCTTTCAGCGCGATAGGGCGAATAGCGCGAGCTTGGCACAACGTAGAGGGGTCCGGCCCCCGCGTAGACCGGCGCTGGCGTCGCGTAGACGACACCAGGAACGGCCTCGCGGATATCGACATTCACGGCAGCAATGGCTGATGACGCAGCATAGAATTGTGTGCAGACAAGGGCTCCGGCGATTGCAATTTGTTTCATTCGTGCTTTCTCCCGCTTTTCGTAGCCGCAATTCGACGGATGCAACCTGTCCGTTGGATGATGTTTCCGCGTTTGCTTTTACGTTAACGCGTGTCGTCGACCCGGCGCGCGTGAGTCTGGCTTAATCATCTTCGTCATCATGCCAGCGTTGCCACTCCCGATGATGCACGCGCCACTCGTGTTCCCGCCAGCGCCTTTCGCGCCACTGCTGTTGTTGCCAAGCACGGGCTCGCCAATCGTCGTAATAGCCGGGAGCAACAACGATTGGAGGTGGTTGTGCATAAACGGGCGCCGGCTCGTAATAAACGGGAGGCGGCTCGTAGTACACGGGAGGTGGGGGAACCACGAACGCTGGTCCTGGAAAGCCAATCCCGACTTCCACATCTACGCGTGCCTCTGCAACGCCGGATGCAAGAGCGACGCCTGCAGCCAGTAGGCAGATAGTCAAGGTCTTTCGCATGATGACGTTCCTTTTGCTTCTATTGCCACTCTATGCCGCTGCTGGGCGGGGCGGTATTTGTGAACTTATACAGGGGTTACAGGGTGTAACAAATTTGGCGTACCAGATGAGACGGGAGTACCTACGGCTACTCGCCCTCGCTTCCAACGTCTCGAATTCATCTGCTGTCAACCTTTCCACTTTGGACTTGCAGTAGGGAGTTCGTTGCCGAGGGGGAGTCTTTGGCCGCGTAAGGCCAGCCTTTGACGCTGGGCACGAACTGACAATGTTATCGTGCTTACCGCAGTCAACGCGGAAGCCAGATTACAGCGTGGGTTCTCGATTTGGGCATCACCAGCAGTTCTTGGCTCGGTGTGTTCTTGACGGCAGCGAGAGCGCAAAGCCGCCCTCACAGATTAGGTTGTTGGAAAGCTAGAACTTGCTGTTAGCCATTGCTTGGTCAAGTCAGCAGCGGGCAACGGTGGGGAGAAGTAGTTACCTTGGCCGAGTTGGTAGCCTATATCGGCCAATATTTTCCGCTGGCCTTCAGTCTCTATTCCCTCGACGAGCATGGTTAAGCGGAGACTGCTCCCCAGAGCAGAGATGCCTCCGCAGAGGGAGCGACTATCGCGGTCGTGCTCTACGTCCTTCACGAAGGACTTGTCGATTTTCAGGCAGTCGAGTGGCAGATTCTTCAGATAGGCAATGTTGGAATAGCCGGTCCCAAAATCGTCGAGTGCTAGTCCGAATCCATATTCCTTCAGCCGACTCAGCAGCGCCTGCGACTGGTGAGGGTCTGTCATCACAGCAGATTCGGTCAGTTCAAACTGTACCAATGAAGGAGCGTGCCCGTGCTGCTGGATGCAGCGCAGCGCTTGCTCAGGGAATTTCTGGTCTAGCAGTTGCTTTGCCGACAGGTTTACTGCGACGACAGGGGCCATCCAGCCTTGTTGCTGCCAGTCAGTAATTTGTCGGCAAGCTTCTTCAAGGCTCCAGATGCCGAGTGTCTGGATGAGATTGGAGGTCTCCGCTATCGGTATGAACTCAGATGGACTTACTGCTCCAAACTCCGGCGAATCCCATCGGCACAGGGCTTCTACGCCGACCAGTGCGCCCGTGTCGAGACGAACCTGCGGCTGATACACAAGGTGAAGTTCCGTCGTGCGGTCCGATGCCTTTTGCAGTGCTGACTCCAACCGGAACCGGCGCACGGTGGTATCTCCAAGGTCGTGGCTGTAAAACTGCAAGAGATTCTCTCCGCTTGCACTTGCGCTGTCGAGCGCTTGGCTGCTGTGAGCTACAAGTTCCTCAGCGGTGGTGCCATCGGAAGGAAATGTGCTTATGCCGATATTCACGGCGATATAGAATTCTCGCTCGTGGAGCGTAATTGGGCGGCGGAAAGCCGCGAGCATCTCCTCAGCCAATCGCGGAATCGCATGGTCTCCAGCGTCGCCCAGGAAGAAACAGAACGAGTTGCCGTCGAGTCGAGTCAACGATGGCTCGTCCGCGAGGACACGCAGGCGGTAGGCCACTATCTCAAGGACCGCGTCGGCAGTGTGCTGACCCAGTACCTCGTTAATCTTGCGAAGGGGGTGCATGCCGACAGTCACTACGGCTAACTTGGCTGACTGAGGTCGGCGAAGCAGCGCCATGTCAAGTTCCCAAGTAAAGCCGTCGCGATTCAGGAAGCCCGTCGCGGCATCCCGAGTCTTCAAGCTGCGTACTAGCTTGCGCTGCTCATTCAGGTCTTGGCGCAGCTGGCTACGCTGTTGCGCCGCAATGAACAGGCTGCCTGCAACTATGGTCACCAGGAATTGCGCCATCGGCATGACTACGTCGACCGCCGCCACGCCGCTAGCTATTCCAGCTAGAAGCAGTGCGCCCCACTGGGTCGAAGTCGTCCACAATCCACTGGCAACCAATCCTGCTCCGGACATCGGCCACGTCGCGGGAAAGTGCTTTGGCAAGCAACGAAGCAGAGCCTGGAGGCCAGCATATGTCACGAGAAGCGCTGTAATGCCGATTGCCGTACCGACGCCGCCAATCCAAAAACGCATGACTACACCTACCGCCAGCGCAACTAACCCTGGAACGGGCCCACCGAATAGCACGGCCAGGGCGAGGACGGTCCCTCGCATATCGGCAATGACGCCGGGAGCGTACATCACTGTGGTGAATAGCGTGAGCCACATGGAAAATCCGAAGAGGATGGCCATGTGAACTTGGGCTTCTCTGTGATTCGGTAGCCAGGTTCGTAGCGCTATGTAGGCGGCCGTTACACCAATCGGTGTCAAGGCGGAGAACAGCGCCTTCAGGTGGTAATCCATGCCAGCCTCTGTCTTCGACAAGCGGTAGAGCTAGTGGCAAGAACCGAAATCACGGACGGTCAAGATGCTGTATTCCACCAGCAGACTGGCGTATGAGAAATGCATCGTCATCTGTGTGAAAAATGTAAATTATCTTTAGAATTTTCTTGGCGCGTGAGGCGCCTTCCTTCATCGATAGCCGCATGGATTTCTCCGTGAATTGAGACTGCTTCGGCCAACCAACCTGAAGACCGAGTATGAAGTATAAAAAGGAAACTTCATTCCGCTCAAGAACCGGCTCTCGATGTAGAGCATGGCGTGTGTAAAGTGCCCATGCTTGAGCCAGCCATATCGGCGAGAATGGCAGTTCTGGGAATATCGCTTTGATTTTTTCCGCTATGCCGCCATCGAAATCGGGATTGTCTTCGGCAAGCCGTTCTCGCAGCCAAGGGAGGTCCAGGAAATCCAGCTTGTGAAAGCCGAACAGGAGTCGGTCAACTTCCTCAGATTGCATCATAATATTTATGCCTTCTCTCATTTCTGGCCGCGATAGCCACGCCACTCTAGCCGGCACCTAATGCCGCGATGTTCCGGGAAAAATTCGGAGCTTAAGCGTCAAATAGTCCTAACGCATTGGTCATGGCTCCATGCATATTGGGGATGCTGCCCGCCTCGCCTCGAACACCCTCTGGGATATCCCTGGCATAGAGGGCTGCGATGTACATGGTCGCAAGAGGAGGGATAAGGGGGGGCGCATTCAGTCATCTCATCAGCCGTATCTGTGTTCAAATGAGGCGCGCCAATTTTGGACTGAACGTACCAAAATAGTGCAAAAAATTATGCTGCGACGCATAGAAGCAGATTATCGACGACAGGGGACAACTGACGCTCAGTGAAGCCCGCTTTGGCCAGCACTCGCAGTCCGGCGATGCCCGTAATTAAGGTCATGGCGCTGGTTGTCGGGTCTACAGATTTTTTTATTTGCCCAGCTTCTTGGCCGGCAATAAAAAGAGACTCAAAAGCGGACTTAACAGACTGGAACCCGGACCGGACCAATCTGCGCACTTCAGGGTCATGCAAGCCCAACTCTATTGATGTATTTACCAGGAGACATCCACGGCCGCCATCGTTGTCGTTGACGATGTGCAACAGCAGTCCACGAAGTTGCTCCAGCAGTTTCGGTGCGTGGGATGTTTCCCGAATGGCCCCGACCTTAGCGTCTGTGTAGGTCTCGATGGCATCCAGAAGCAACTGCCGCTTCGACCCGAAGGTATTGTAAAGGGAGGACTTTGACACGCCCATTTCCTCTGCGAGAGCGTTCGCAGACAGGGCTTCGTAACCATGGCGCCAAAAAGCGTCTACAGCGCGCATCAGGACCTCATCCCGGTTGAATTCTAGGGGCCGTGCCATATTGTTTGGATTCAGCTAGTAGGATTGCATCACAGATTGACACTTTAATTGTGCAGACATTTGAGGGCGGAAGCAAGTACATCCGCCGGGCAAGCGCCGACGCACCGTGGAATTCGCTTGCGAGACGCATGCCGTTTGACGGCGACGTCGCGGCACGAAAAAATTAACGCGTTAAATTATGCTAGTGGGCGCGGCTCACAGGCTTGGGCTGCGATGTCGTCAGAAATTAATGCCGTCTACGGTTTCTGAAGCGACAGCCTGTGCGTGTTAGAGCGACAGGACTTGATTGTTTATGGGCGAGTCGCGCCAGCCAACATCACGACCTTGGTCGGCGCATCGGTCCAAATTCGGCGCGGAGATATGGCGCGGGCGCGCCACAGAGCCATCGTTCATGAGGTTGGCTATGAAAGCGCAACGCTGACTCGGCGCAGTCTGGCGCGAATTGACGATGACCCCTTCGGTCTTCCGCGAGTCAGGGTTATCGGCTCCAAGTGGAGTCTGAAGGGCGTGCCGAGTTGGTATGGGAATATAGTGCGTACAGGTCAGCAACTGGCTGTGGTGATGACATAGGGCCGAGGACAACGCGAACGCGAGCAGGCCCATCGAGCACAACCACTTGTATTCAACGCCGGCCTGTCGATTCCGCTCCGGTGGGTGCCCGGTGCTATCGAGGATGAGCTTGACCATTTGCAGGGTATCTCATGCGAGAAGGGGGCTCCCGACATTTGCTGTTCACGCCCTGTTGGGCCAGGATTCCGCGCTGGCTCAGCGTGAGGGAAGAGCAACTTCTAGTTGGGCCGGGGGGCGGGATTGGCGGTAGGGCATAACGCAACGCTCGCGTGGTTGGCACTCAGCGTCCATTCATTTCTCGTCGAAAGTGATTTACGTGACATTTTTTTTTCTTGTAGGCTTGGGTCTCTTCTGTATCGCCAAATCGCTGCGGCAAGAAATAAAATCAGAAAACATACAATATAGGCACCCATTGCAAGTTGAGCTCGCATAATTAACCCCTCGATTTATATAATTATTCTACTTATAGTATGCACGGTGATTCACGAAGTGATACCACCCATCAGGAGGGGGCGTGCCGCTTACTATCGCAATTCACATCAAAAAATGACGTCGGACGCGTTTCGAAATTGTTCAGTCCTGTTTAGCATGGAGTTGTCTCGCGAATGGATGTCTATTCTTAATATAGCAATGAGTGGCAGTCTACGCGGGAGTGCACTCGCAGGCAGCGGTGGTGGCCTCGGAGCGAGTGAACCAGAAAGCGACCGCGCATTGGACACAATCCACATGATGATTCGGTGTCAGCCTAGTGGGCCAAAAGAATGATATCGGCATGAGTAAGGGTTAGCACTGATTCGATGTGACGTCAATTCAAGATGGACGGCCGCAATGCCAAGAAATAGAATGATAATGTTACTTATATCTGATATAGAAACCTCTTAATTTCACGTAGAATGATGGGGTAGTCCTTGCTGCCACCCGCGTATCGCTTCCCGGCGACGCGGGTTTCTTTTTGTTCGCTAGCGCGCGAGAATTTTCTCGATGTTTGGCCTACACTTTCCAACCATGAGTAGCACTCAACCTTGTATCGCTGCTGGGGTCGTGGTCATGGACATTTACCAACTGCATCTTGTTTCCACGGGTGTGGACCCGCGATGGCTTATTGAGGGGCACAGAGTCCGCGTTCCTCTTGAAGGCAACCAAGTGAACCTGGATGGGAAGCAGCTTGAGGTCTACGGTTGCCGTACTGCAAGCGGAAGGGTTCGACCGGGACCGGTTGGATTTGCGTCGGGAACCCTAGTCGAAGTCTGGTGTGGTGCCGATGGATTGTTCATGTGTGCACGGGCTGATGATGTAGACCGGGTGCGTGCGGCGAAGGCGGCGAGAGAAGCGGCAGAGGAGGCCGCCTTACGGGGGCGCGAAGAGGACCTTCGTGTTCGAGCACAAGCGTTTAACGATAGCCTTGCGCTGCCCTTTAGATGGGTGCCCGGTGCAATCGAGGGTGAATCTAGCTATCTGCACGGGACGCAAGGCGACGAGAGGCAGCGTTTGGCCGACGATGTCCACATCTTGCTGAAACAGGGCTTACGCGATGGGCGTCTGGTACGCAGCGCTGGCGATTTGCTTTGCAAGCGTTCGCGGCGAGTTGCCGGCGAGCATTTAAAAGTGCGAAAGGCGGAGGCGTATGCTGAGGTTTCTTGCAGGGAATGTCTTACTGTCGCGAAGCGGTGGTGCAGTGACTAACCGATGTCACTCGGCCTAAGCCGAGTCAACATCCCGCAGCGGTCATCCAGCCAAGCTGTAATTCCAAGACTGGCCGTCTTTGCTTCTAGCTTTTCCAGTTTCCCTGCTGGCAATTCGCCAAATTCACGCTGAGTCTCTGTTAAATAATATTCGAGAGGCGTATTTTACATTGGCCACACTCATTTGCGACTCACCGCGACTCACCGCGACTCACATATGCATACCATTAAAGCACTGTGCCGCCTGTCATGGTGCGAACGTTGAGAGGCGACCGGAATGGCGCACTCGCCGACCAAACGGACGATTGCCGGCGCCGACTCACGATGCCAGGGGCCACACCTTGCACCATCCGGACTAAGTGTGGTTTTCCATCAGCAAGGATGGGCTCGTTCCCGGCGTGACAGCGCCAGTTGGCGATGAGCCCTGGTTTCGGTCTGGGGATAGCCCGTGGCGGTCGGGCTATGGGTCCTGGCAATGGTCCGGGTATGGGTCCCCGTGGCGGTCGAGGTATGGCCCCGGGGGTGCACGGCGGAAAAATGGCGGGGGCAGCATGGAGGACATGGGGCCGGACGTTAGCCCGTTCAGCAGCAATCGAAGCGCTCGCCATCCATATGCCAATGCTCGGACTCGGTGCCAGAGCGAGCTGTGATTCTGATGAGCAGAAGCCGGAACATTGCCATCAAGTGGCGTGAAGCCAATCGACTTCTGGTCGAAATGATTCTCGAAGAGGCTGTAGTGCCGATGAGGTTTCAGGCCCGAGAGAATCACGGTGACCCTTTCCTGCCCGTCGGGTTGAGGCGTCAGGATGACTTGGCCACTGGCGCCAAGTTGGGCGCCGAGTGTCAGGCCAAGAGGCTGGCCCGGTGCGTTCAGGATGGGCAGTGCTGGTGCATCGGCAATTTGGGCATTGCGCAATCCGGCGATGCGCTTGATGCCTTGTGGACCGAGGGCAGCGTGAGCCTTTTTTTGGCCTTCAATATCCTTTGGATTGGCCGTTCGCGAAGAAAGCTCAGAGTCTTTTGCGAGTAAATGTCTTTAATGTAGGTCATGCAAATGCATTTTCATTGCATCTAAATTGAGATATTTATGACCAACCTTAAATAGCTGGTTTTTAACTCATCCATTAATGTTGCCTTAAGGTTTCGACGCGCCGGCACAACACTCGGTTTGGCGATTTGTTTGTCAGGAAGCCTCAGATGCTTTATAAATCGGAATCACTCGTATTTGTATTTCATCTTGAGGTCTTGATGCGCCCCAAGAGGCACATTCCGTCCAAATCCATATAACTACGATGCCGCCAACGCCACAACAAACCACGCAGAGACGAAAAGACAGGAATAGGAGGGTCATTTTCATCATTTTGATGACAGGGACGCTGCTGGCTCTGAGCGCATGCGGAGGCGGAGGGGGCGACAGTAACGGCAATTCGCAAGCGCCCTCGGGCAGCCAGCTCTCTCCAATGGCTCAAATCGGTGAAAAGCTGTTCTCCGATACGGCGCTCTCGGCATCTGGCAAGCAATCGTGCGCGACATGCCACGTCGCCAGCCGGGCCTTCGCAGGTGACGATGCGCTGTCGGTGCCACTGGGCGGTCCGAACATGGACTTGCCAGGCCTGCGTAATACGCCATCGCTGGCTTACGCGGCTTTCACGCCTGCCTATCACGTCGAGTCCGACGGAACCGCTGTCGGCGGCTTCTTCCGGGACGGTCGCGCAGCTTCACTTGCCGACCAAGCCCAGCAGCCGTTCGTCACGCCGTTCGAGATGGCTAACGTTTCGCCTGAAGAGGTGCTTGCCAAACTGCTGAAGCGACCCTACTTGACTGACTTCAAGGCGGTATTCGGCGAGGCGTCGCTGCAGGACGCCATCACTGTCCTGCGCAACATCGGGCTTGCCATCGCGCAATTCGAAAAGGAAGAGTCCGAGTTCCATCGGTTCTCCAGCAAGTACGACGCCTTCCTTACCGGCACCGCCAAACTGACGCCCCAGGAACTGAACGGTCTCGCCCTTTTCAACAATCCTGCCAAGGGCAACTGCACTGCCTGCCATGTGTCCACGCCGACCGCTACCACGCCGGCGCTCTTCACCGATTTTAGCTACGACAATGTCGGCATCCCGCGCAACTGGAAGATAGCTGCCAATTTCGATGGCACCACCCTGGACTACGTGCCTAAGAACGGCACCTCGCTTGGCGAGCCCAACCACGACTACTACGACCTGGGTCTGTGCGGGCCCCTGCGTACCGACTTGGCATCTAGCACAGCAAGTTGCGGCGCCTTCAAGGTGCCCACGCTGCGCAACATTGCTCTGACCGCACCTTACTTTCACAACGGCGTCTTTGACACACTAGAAGAAGCCGTGGCTTGGTACATCACGCGCGACACGGACCCGACGCGCTGGTACAAAAAGGCGGATGGCACGCCCGACATCCCTTATAACGACTTGCCCCAGTCACGCAGCAACAACGTCAACGTAAGTGAGGTGCCCTACATCCCGAGTTTGGCGCCGACCCTCAGCAACAGCGAAATCGCGGACGTCGTGCGCTTTCTTTGCACATTGACGGACGGCTACGACCCTGCCAATCCCTCGGCCTACCCGTTGCCCGCGCAATGCATTTCCACCGCCGATACCGTAGCCGCGACTAGAGCCGGCGGCGCGGCGTCCGGTAAGTAGAAGGGGGAACTCCCCTGTCGACAAGGGACAGAGAAACAGACGTAAGACACAACGAAAGGCAATGGGAGGAAAAATGAAAATGAAATTAATCGCCGCAGCGGTGCTCGCCGTCGCTGGGTCGTCGGCGGTCGCCGCTCCGGCTGCGGCCAGCTCGACTACGGTGCATCAGCTCGAGAAGAAGATTGAAGATATGGCCGCCCAGCTCCAGGCCTTGCAGACGGAGCTCAATGCCATAAAGACGCAGAATACCGCAATCAATACGCTGCAGCAGACGCAGGCGCAACAACAGGCCGAGCAGGCCACACAAGTGCAGCAGTTGCAAGCGTCGCAGGAGAACCTGCAGCAGGCGGCCGCCAAGCCGTCACCGCTCGATAATTTGAGCGTCTTCGGCTACGGCGAGATTGGCTACTCGCGTCCCTCGCGCAATACTAACGACACGCGCGCCGACATTGGCCGCGCGGTGTTCGGCTTTGGCTACCGCTTTGACGAGAAGACGCGCTTTGCCTCGGAATTCGAGGTGGAGCATGCCATTGCCTCGTCGTCAGATGGGGGCGAATTCGAGGTGGAACAGTTCTACGTGGACCACATGTTCACCGACAAGGTGGGCATGACCGCCGGCGTTTTCCTCATGCCAGTGGGCCTGATTAATGAGCACCACGAACCGACTGCATACTACGGCGTCTACCGCAACTTCGTCGAGACGCTAATCATCCCAAGCACCTGGCGCGAAGGCGGCTTCGCCCTACACGGGAACACCGACTTCGGGCTGAATTGGAACGTAGGCTTGACCACTGGTCTGAACATGTCGAAGTGGAATTTCACACCCGAGACGCCGCTCTACAACTCGGCACTCGAACTGCAGACCAATGGTGTCGCACCGATGCAGGCGACCCATCAGGAAATGAGTTTTGCCAACGCGAAGAACGCCGCGCAATATCTGTCGCTCAACTATCGGGGGGTGCCAGGTCTGTTGCTCGGCGGCTCGGTCTTCACCGGCAACACCGTGCCGGCTGCAGGTGCGAGCAACCAACGTGCGACGCTTTGGGAAACGCATGCGCGTTGGACTCCGGGCAGGTGGGACCTCTCGGCCCTGTACGCCCAAGGCCATATCAGCAATACCGCGCAGGTTAATGCGCAGTTCCCCGGCACGGCCAATCCGATGCCGGCCTCGTTCTATGGGTGGTATCTGCAAGCGGCTTACAACGTCTGGCAGCATGACAAGTACCGCGCAGTGCCGTTCGCTCGCTTTGAGCGATACAATATGGGTGCGAAGTATGAAGGCATCGCCCCCGGCTTCTCTGCTATTCCCAGTGGACCCGTTACGGCCGGCGGCCAGACGTTCCCCAAGCCCTACGACTCGGTTTGGACGGCGGGCCTGAATTTTTATCTGAACCCGAATGTGGTCTTCAAGATGGACTACCAGTGGTTCCATACCAACAAGGCTTTCAATCGCTTTGACCTTGGTATCGGAATCTACTTCTGATAGCCGGCGCCGCCTGACAAGGAAGGAGAATCAAGTATGACTCGAATGCTCTATCGACGCGCACCGGTGACGCTCGTTTGCGCTGCGGCCGCCTTGTCGGCTGGCTTCGTCGTAACGGAAGCTCGCGCTATGGAATACATGACCGTGGCGGCGAGCCAAAAGTTGATGTTTGCCGACGCCACCGAATTTGCACCAATGGTGGTGGCATTCAGCGCCGACCAACTCCGCCAGTTGGCCGACCGCGCAGGCGGTGCCGCGCGCATGGGCACCTGGCGGATTTGGCAAGCGCGCCAGGGCAGCACCGTGCTCGGTTACGTAGTTGTCGATGCGGTAATTGGCAAGTTCGAGCTGATTGACTACGCAGTCGCCCTGACGCCGGCGGGCGAAATCCGCGACGTGGAGGTTCTGGCCTATCGCGAAAGCCACGGCTACGAGGTCCGCAATAAACCATGGCGCAGCCAGTTTACGGGCAAATCGGGCAATTCTTCGCTACGTATAGGCGACGACATTGCCAACATTAGCGGCGCCACGCTGTCATGCACCCACATCACCGATGGGGTGCGGCGCATCGCGGTAATGGCGCAGATGGCCCTGGCGAGCAAGAGCTCCTGAGTGCCTTAGTGAACTCGGAGATTCCTGCTGTGCCGCTACGTGAAGCGCCGACCCGCTGCCGCCGTGCTCGCCCACTATTGGGCACGCTGGTAGAGGTTGAGGCGCGCGGGTTGCGCGCCGCGGAGGCGGTGGTCGCCGGCTTCGCAGCCGTGGTGCGGGTGCAGCGGCTGATGAGCCGGTTCGAAGCCGGTAGCGACGTTGGCCGGCTGAATGCGGCGCGAGTGAACGAAAAGGTGACTATCGACCCGTCCACGCGTGCCGTGCTGACGCTGGCGGCGGAACTTGAGGCCGCCAGCGACGGTGCTTTTCACTGCACGCGAACAATGGGTGAGCTACCTCATGACGGGCCAGCGTGGAGCCTAGAGGGCTGCACGGTCCGCAAGCACGCCCCAGTAACGTTCGACCTAGGCGGCATTGCCAAGGGGTATGCCGTGGACTCCGCCATCGACGCCATGCTGGCCGTCGCCGGGACCACACTGGCATTTGTCAATGCAGGCGGCGATATGCGCCATGCGGGCACATCGTCGGTTGAGGTCGCTCTGCGCGACCCATCCGCGCCGGCGCGAACGGCCCGCATCTGGACCCTATGCAACGCTGCCATCGCCAGCTCGGTCGCGGGTGGGCTGACGCCGGAAGCTGGGGACGAACCGCGCTTGCATCCCTCAAAAGACGGCGGCATACTGCCGCCTCACGCCGGCGTATGCATATTGGCACGCAGCTGCATGTTAGCCGACGGGCTGACCAAGGTTGTGCTCCTTTGCCGCGACCCAGCGCATCCCCTGTTGGAGCGCCATGCGGCTTGTGCCTTGTTATATGTCGACGGCAGAACGCCGGTTGCCTCGTAGCGGCCTTGACCCCCATCATGTCTCAGTCGTATTTTGCTCCACAGCCCCAACGCCAGAGATTCCGCATTGGCAAGCGACGCCGCCGGGCCCTGTACGCGGTCTTTGCAATCCTACTGCTTACCGGACTTGCCTGGCTGGCGGTCCACTGGGCGCACCTTGACCCGGAAATCGAAGCGCCGTGGCAGGCATGGAGTATGAAGCTACACGGCGCGGCTGGCTTTGCCTCACTGTTCATCGTCGGGACTATCTGGACGTCCCATATACGGCTCGCTTGGCAGCGCGCGCGTAACCGGATTGCAGGTGCGCTGTTTGGCGGCACCATGACATTACTGGTACTGACTGGCTATGGACTCTACTACTTCAACGGTGAGAATGTCCGCGGCCTGACCGAGTGGACCCATTGGATAGGGGGGGTGGTCCTTGGACTTCTATTCTGGCTGCACCGGTCGCGCGGACGTCGTACGACGACGTGAGCCGCATATCGGTGCGTTGTTGTGAAGGAAAGTAGTTCGCGAGTTTGGTCGCGTTTGCCGCCAGGCTTCCGAGTTCAAGTGCCATGATTTGGGTACCGATGAACTGGGAGTCATCAAAGTGCGTGCCCGAGGATGTCATGCGGTATGCATATCGAAGACAAGCGCTGTCAGACGCGGAAGCGCTATGCGGTCCCGCGATGACGCACCCCATGTTTAATCATCATCGTAATCGTGCCAGCGGTGTCACTCGCCGTGGCGCTCTCTCCAAGCACGCTCGCGCCAGCCGTCATAGTAGCCAGGCGCTACAACGACAGGCTGTTGCTCGACCACGACCGGAGGCAGGCCATAAACAGGGGCGGGAGCGTACACGGGTAAGGATGCGAAGAAGACGCCGATGCCGATGCCCACGTTCACATGCGCTTGAGCCGTAGACGTCACAGCGAGCAGAGCGCCGCCGAGCGCTACGATGATTGCAAGCCGCTTCATATCTTCCCCAAGGACGGTCGGGCGTAACTGTACCGGCTGCCAGCGGGAGCTCTGACACTTCTAACGGTAAAAGTCTGTAACGCAAATGATGGGCGATTGCTCGGAGGGGAGCCCCTCTCGAGAATGGGCGCCAAAACTCAGACGCCGGCAGTTCCGCCACGTCCGATTGGCGGCACGGAACGTTGTCGTCGGCAGGGTGAAGCCGCCGCGCAACGCTGGCGGCAATTCGACGGACGCGCTTTCTTGCCATTCCGACATCAGACGCCCCGACCGTCCGTGAGATTGGACGCCGCCGCTTTTTTACCCTCTTGAGTTCGCTTTTCGGTAGGCGAGAGCGGTGGTTAGCGAAATTTCGAATCCACCTTCGCTCTTCTGGGAGAACCTGCCACATGCAGTGCGTCCGAAGATGTTGTCGAGATGTCTGCGCGAAATATAGAGAATGACGAGAGCTTTGCGCATTGATAGTTCCTCAATCCGGCCATTGACTTCTGCTCCTTGGTGGACGTCGTCTGCCGGCAGTCCAAACCTGCCGTCAACTGATTCGACCAAAAAGGCATAAGTCATCGGGATTAAACCAAGCATCTAATAGTGCTACCGTTGCCTGAAGGAGCACTCTGGTGGTCGCGTTCCCAGAATGGGTGCGTACAACTGCGTGGACATCACCGTGCAAACGTTCGGCAGTTCATGGGCGAATCCTCACGTGCAACGTCACATTACCCAAGAATATATTCATAAGAATTGGTTGCGGCAACCGGAACAGCATGGAACATTCGTCTCGAAAGCATTCCTGCAACAGCGCTGTGCAAACTGACTGCGCTTGGCACGACTGCCGCCTTAGTTCCTACGACCAGGGATTCGATACCGCGCAATCGTACATCGGCCACCAGTGTGGAAACCAGAAGGGCGGCCAGACCTGCACGTCTTGACCGTTCCGCCTCGGCGACCCCTTGTAGCAGGGCAATCTTTCCGCCAAGTATCTTCGATACCAGCGCGTCCCAGCAGGCCGGTCCAGTTCGCGCTGACATGAGTTTGCACCGATTGGGCACGTATTCCGCCAACGGGCAGTGAATACGACCGAAGCAATGCTCCGACGTCACGGTGACATTTTGTAACGGAGACGTTGATGCGCAAGGTGTCCAGCCGGACTTTTGGGGCTACAAGACAACCGAGCATCTTCTGCGTGGACGAGGTCGAAGTACGTCCGAAAGGACGAAGACCCGTGCAGGGGATGGAAGCGCATCCAGCCGTACTTGCGACTTGAGCTTGCCTGTTTCAGAACTTACGGATTGTCACGAGTTCCGAGTCAACTCGGCTCGGGACAGTACCGTTCTTTCCGGTAAGCAAGGCGCATTGCCGAGCTGCTAATTTTGCCCCAGGAGTTCACGTCATGAAGAAGCTGTTCGCTGCTCTCGCCTCTGCAGCCCTCGTCGGTACCGTTTTCGCGCAAACTGGTGTGCCAGCCTCCGCGACTCAGCCGCAAGCAGGGGCGACGAAACACCAGGTAAAGGTCGTCAAGGAAAAGAGCGCTACCCAGGCAAAAGCCGACAAGGACAAGAAGAGTGTCAGCCCAACGGGCGATGAAGCAAAGGCGCAAGCCAGCGCCGGCAAGGAAACGGCTGACATAAAGGCTGATGCCAAGAAGTCCGCCGCCAAGGGCGCCCACCACAAGTCGAGTAAGATGGGGGCCGCCAAGACCGAGGCTGGTAAGCCGAAGGTTGACGTAAAGACTGACGTCGACCAAGCGAAGGCCAAGGCGGATGTTGCGAAGCCGGAGGCGCAGGCCGATGCTGCGAAGGCCGCAGCCAGTGCAAACGTGGACAAGACGAAGAAGCAGTAAGCTGCTCCACCTCGAGCGGTTTGGGGTTACGTTGCTACGGTGAAGACCATTGCGACGACGCTCGAGTGCAGGAGCTTTGCGGAGAGTGCCAAGTCAGCTGGAAGGCCGACTTAGCCTCTCCGCATTTGTCAATCCCGGGGAAGGTGCAGTGAAACCGCTTTTTGCTTGCTGATTGCCGTATCTGCACTGCTCGGCGGCTGAGTCGTGGTGCCCTACGATGCCGGGTACTATGGTCCTTATGAGTACTGGAGCCACTGGTACCATGGACACCACGGGGAAGACGACGACTAGTCGAAAAGAATGGCAACGAGTGCAGCGCTGCGAGACGGTGAGGACGCTACCGTTCATGAACTAATGCGCTGCAGTATATGTTAGGCGCGGACGAGGGTTATCCTCGATATAGCTAAGGGGAAGTCATGTTCAAAAGGACACTGGTAGTTGCAGTCGGAAATCTGCTGATTGGTTTGAGCTTTGGTGCCGCTGCGCACGGC
>NZ_JBXASU010000036.1:0-70960 GCF_058809705.1 Cupriavidus sp. MPR-AND1C
CCGTCCCCCTTGCCCTTTCCCTTGCCTTTCACGCCTGCCCCCATGGTTGCCGAACCACCAGCAAGCTGGCACCGGCGGCGTGTCCTGGCCGGCGCCGCCGCGGCCACGCTGGCGGGGCTGAGCCATGGCGTGGGTGCCCAGGCCTTGCCGCCGGTGCCGGCGGGCTATCCGGCAAGCTACGCCGAGATCATCGCGCGGGGCGTGCAGGAAGGCTCGGTCAACGTGCATGCCTCCACCGACGTGGAGATCGCGCGGCCGCTGCTGGCCGCGTTCGAGGCACGCTACCCTGGCATCAAGGTGCGCTATCAGGACCTCAACACGCTGGAGCTCAACGGCCGCTTCCTGGCCGAGAGCGCCGCGCTGGGCGCGGGCCAGGTGGGCGGCCCCGACTACGCCGATGTGCTGTGGAGCACGGCAATGGACCTGCAGATCAAGCTCGTCAACGATGGCCATGCCCTGCGCTACCCCTCGCCCGAGCGGGCCGGCCTGCCGGCGTGGGCCGCCTGGCGTGACGAAGCCTGGGGCACCACCTTCGAGCCCGCCGTGATCGTCTACAACCGGCGCCATTTTGCCGGCATGCGCACGCCGCGCAGCCGCACCGGACTGGCGCGCCTGCTGCAGGAAAACACGCCGCGCTGGCGCCAGCGGGTGGTGACCTACGATGTGGAAAAGTCCGGGGTGGGTTACCTGCTGGCGCAGCAGGACGCGCGCATGGGGGGGGAGTTCTGGTATCTGGCCCAGGCGCTGGGGCGCTGCGGCGTGCAGTTGTCCGCGTCCACCGCGAGCATGATCGAGCGCATCGCCTCCGGCGAATTCGTGCTGGGCTACAACCTGCTGGGTTCGTACGCGTTGTCGCTGATGGAGCGCGGGGCGCAGATCGATGTCATCGCGCCGCGCGACTACACGCTGGTGATGTCGCGCGTGGCCTTCATCGCGCGCCGCGCGCCGCATCCCAACGCGTCCCGGCTATGGCTGGATTTCCTGCTCTCGCGGGCGGGCCAGACGTTGCTGGGGCAGAGCGCCTCGCAGCTCTACACGATCCGCACCGACACCGACAGCGAGCACACCGCCGCGGCGCTGTCGGAGCGGCTGGGCTACGCGCTCAAGCCGATCAGCGTCGGCCCCGGCCTGCTGGCAGCGCAGGACACGCTGCGCAAGCGCAATTTCCTGGCGCGCTGGCGCGAGGCCGTGCGCGGCTGAGCGGCTCGCGCGCCGCCCGCGGCGAGATCAGCCGGGCAGCGCTTTGGTGGCGAGTGCTTGCGCAGCCTGCCCGGTCTCGGCCTTCTTCTTGGCTTCCTGGCACATCGAGGCAACTTCTTCCTCCAGCTTGGGCACGGGACGCGCCACATAGCCCTGGCGCAAGGCCGGCGAGAACTTGAGGGTGTCGATGAAGGCATCGGCCACCCGCTCGGCATTGGTCTCGAGATCGAAATCCTCGGGGGCGAACAGCCAGTGCGACAGCATGCCGCCAATCGAGGCGTGGAACACATTGACGGCCAGGTCCAGGTCGAGGTCGGCCGGCAATTGCCCGCGGTCGACAGCCATGCGCAGGTGCTCGCGCATCTTCACCGTGCCCTCCTGGTGCGACTGGCGCTGCCGCTCGAAGATGGCGCCGTTGTCCGCCACCATCTCGCACTTGTGGAAAACGATCTCGAACACGCGCCGCCACTGCGGGTTTTCCACGGTCTGGCGCATCACAAAGGCGCAGATGTCGCGGATGCTGCCAAGCGGGTCTTCCTGGCTGGCGATGCGTCCCGGCTCGCACAGGGCCTCTAGCGGCAGGTGGACGCGGTCGGACATCGCGGCGAAGACATCGCTCTTGTTCTTGAAATGCCAGTAGATGGCGCCGCGCGTCACGCCGGCCGCCTCCGCAATATCGGCTAGCGAGGGGCGGGCAACGCCACGGGCGTGAAAAACCGCCTCGGCCGCGTCGAGAATGCGATGGCGTGTTTCAAGCGCCTCTTCCTTGGTGCGTCGGACCATGATGTTCTCTGCTGCCGGCCACGAAGGACCGGTCTGGTTTTGTCTCCCTGAGTGCTGGCGGTGAAGCCCGCCTTGCACTTTGCGCGCCACGCTGGCGCGTTAGGACGTGGTTTATATAGAGCGGCCATCGCCGCGTTGCAACAAGTTCTTACATACATGCTTGAATGTATATATAATACGCGTTCGCCTGACTTTCGGCCAGCCCATCGGCGTGATGGGCTGGCAGACGGCGGCGCGCACCTCTGCACGGTTCACGCTGCCATGTCGGCATGTCGTTACTAATTTGCAACCTTTCGTCGCATGTGCCACGTCAGCGTTGCAAATTGTGGCTAGCATTACTCTTTTTGCCCGCCTCTGTGCCATCTGCCAGCGGTGGGCCGCGCCGTATCCGGATACGACACCGGGAGCGCATGCGGCCGATCTCAAATTGCCATCATGGGGTTATCGATGAGGAAGTCCCAACGTATCACTTGCGTTGCCGCTGCCGTGTTGTCGGCGCTTGCGCTGTCCGCCTGCGGCGAAAAGAAGCCGCAGGGCGGCGCCATGCCGCCGCCGGAAGTGGGTGTCGTTACCGTCACGCCTACGACCGTTTCTGTTATCAATGAACTGCCGGGCCGCCTCGAAGGCGTGCGCACCGCCGAAGTACGGGCGCGGGTTTCCGGCATCGTGCTGTCCCGCAACTACACGGAAGGCGGCGAGGTCAAGGCAGGCCAGTTGCTGTTCAAGATCGACCCGGCGCCCTACCAGGCACAACTCGAGTCGGCCAAGGCCAGCCTTGCCCGCGCCGAAGCCAACGCCGTGGCAGCCCGCCAGAAGGCCGAGCGCTACAAGCCGCTGGTCGCCGTCAATGCGGTGAGCAAGCAGGAATACGACGAAGCCGTGGCGGCCGCGGGCCAGGCCACCGCCGATATCGCCTCGGCCAAGGCTGCCGTTAGCACCGCCCAGATCAACCTCGGCTACACCGCCGTCACCGCGCCCATCAGCGGCCGCGTGGGCCGCGCGCTGGTGACCGAAGGCGCGCTGGTCGGCAGCGGCGAAGCCACCAAGCTGACCACGGTCGAGCAGGTCGACCCGATCCGGGTGACTTTCACCCAGCCCGCGAGCGAAGTGATGAAGCTGCGCCGCGCCATCGAGAGCGGCAAGGTCAAGGGCGTCGACGGTGGCGCCCGCGTCCATCTGTTCATCGAGGACGGCCGCGAGTACGAGCAAACCGGCAAGCTGCTGTTCTCGGACATGACGGTTGACCCGACCACCGGCGCCATCACGCTGCGCGCGCAGTTCCCCAACGCCAAGCGCGAGCTGCTGTCGGGCACCTTCGTGCGCGTCAAGATCGAGCAGGGCGTGGACGAAAACGCGCTGACCGTGCCGCAACGCGCGCTGATCCGCAATGCGCAAGGCGCATCGGTGATGGTGGTGGGCAGCGACGGCAACGTCGCGGCAGTGCCGGTCAAGGCGCCCCAGGCCATCGGCGAGAGCTGGATCGTCACCGAGGGCCTCAAGGGTGGCGAGAAGGTGATCGTCGAGGGCTTGCAGAAGGTCAAGGTCGGCGCGCCCGCCAAGGCCGTGCCGTTTGTCTCGAAGACCGCCGCCGCCTCGGCTCCCGACGCGCAGCCCGTCGCCAGCGGAGCCTCGGCTCCTGCCGCGGTGGCCGCTGACAAGGCCGACGCCAAGCAGGGCTAATCACAGCGCAATTCGAAGGGAGCCAGTGCTATGGCCAAGTTTTTTATTGACCGGCCGGTGTTCGCGTGGGTGCTCGCGCTGATCATCGTGCTGGGGGGCTTGCTGTCGGTGGTGCAACTGCCGATCGCCCAGTACCCCAACATCGCCCCGCCGACGATCTCGGTCACGGCGACCTATCCGGGCGCATCCGCCAAGACGCTTGAAGACTCGGTCACCACGGTGATCGAGCAAGAGCTCAACGGTATTCCCGGGCTGCTTTACTACAACTCCACCAGCGAAGCCACCGGCCTGTCGACGATCACGATCGCCTTCCAGCCGGGCTCCAACATCGACCTGAACTCGGTCGAGGTGCAGAACCGCCTCAAGCGCGTGGAAGCGCGCCTGCCGGCGGAAGTGCGCCAGCAGGGCGTGCGCGTGGACAAGGCCGGGAACAACTACATGATGTTCCTGACGGTCACGTCCAAGTCCGGGCAGGCCGACGCCATCCAGTTGGGCAACTACATCTCGTCCAGCGTGATCGATTCGATCCGCCGCGTGCCGGGCGTGGGCCAGGCCGACCTGTTCGGCACCGAGTACGCCATGCGCATCTGGGTGGACCCGGCCAAGCTGACCGGCTTCAACCTCACGCCGCAGGACGTCACCGCCGCCATCTCGGAGCAGAACGTCCAGGTCGCCGTGGGCGAGCTGGGTGGCACGCCGTCGCCCAAGGGCACGGAGCTCAACGCCACCGTCACCACCGAGAGCCGCCTCACCACGCCGGAGCAGTTCGCCAACATCCTGCTGCGCACGAACCCGGACGGCTCCTCGGTGCGCATCAAGGACATCGGCCGCGTCGAACTCGGCGGCGCCGACTACTCCACGCTGGCCCGTACCAACGGCAAGGCGTCGGCGGCCATCGCCATCAAGCTGGCCCCGAGCGGCAACGCCCTGGCCACCGCCACCGCGGTGCGCGCCAAGATGGAAGAGCTCTCCAAGTTCTTCCCGGCCGACTACCAGTACACCGTGCCTTACGACACGTCGGCCTTCGTCAAGATCTCGATCGAGGAAGTGATCAAGACCCTGGTCGAAGCCGTGGTGCTGGTGTTCCTGGTGATGTACCTGTTCCTGCAGAACATCCGCGCGACCATCATCCCGACGGTGGTGGTGCCGGTGGCCCTGCTGGGCACCACGGGCATGCTGCTGGCCTTCGGCTTCTCCATCAACGTGCTGACGATGTTCGGCATGGTGCTGGCGATCGGTATCCTGGTGGACGATGCGATCGTGGTGGTGGAAAACGTCGAGCGGATCATGAGCGAGGAAGGACTCTCGCCACGCGACGCCACGCGCAAGGCCATGGGCCAGATCACCGGCGCCATCGTCGGCATTACGCTGGTGCTGACCGCGGTGTTCATCCCGATGGCGTTCTTCTCGGGCTCGGTGGGTAACATCTACCGCCAGTTCTCGCTGTCGCTGATCGCGTCGATCGCGTTCTCGGCGCTGCTGGCCTTGACGCTCACGCCGGCGCTGTGCGCCACCTTGCTCAAGCCGGTCGAGGCTGGCCACCACCACGAGAAGAAGGGTTTCTTCGGCTGGTTCAACCGCACCTTCGCGCGCGCCGCCACCGGCTACCAGAGCATGGTGGGCCGCATCCTGGCGCGCGCCGGACGCTACCTGATCATCTACGCCCTGATCGTCGTCGGCATGGTGGTGCTGTTCAAGCGCCTGCCCTCCTCCTTCCTCCCCGAGGAAGACCAGGGCTACATGATCACGGTGGTGCAGCTGCCCAACGGCGCCACCCAGGAACGTACCATCGGCGTGCTCAAGCAGATCGAGGACTACTACCTGCAGAAGGAATCCAAGGTGGTGGACCAGATGATCACCGTGGCGGGCTTTTCCTTCTTCGGCCGCGGCCAGAACGGCGGTATCGCGTTCGTGCGCCTGAAGGACTGGAAGGATCGCACCGGCAAGGACGAGACCGCGCAGGCACTGGTTGGCCGGGCGTTTGGTGCGCTGTCCTTCATCAAGGACGCCATCATCTTCCCGCTTAACCCGCCGGCGATCTCCGAGCTGGGCAACTCCTCGGGCTTCGACTTCCGCCTGCAGGACCGCACCGGCCAGGGTCACGCCAAGCTGATGGAAGCGCGCAACATGATGCTCGGCATGGCCGCGAAGAATCCTGCGCTGGTGGGGGTTCGCCCCGAAGGCCAGGAAGACGCGCCGCAGCTGCAGATCGACATCGACCGCGAGAAGGCACGCACGCTGGGTGTTTCGGTGGCTAATATCAACTCGACGCTGGCCATCGCGTTCGGCTCTTCCTACGTCAACGACTTCATCTACGAAGGCCGTGTGCGCAAGGTGATCGCCCAGGCGGAAGGCAACGACCGCAAGCTGCCCGACGACCTGACCAAGCTGCGCGTGAAGAACAGCAACGGCGACATGGTCGCGTTCGCTGCCTTTGCCACTTCCAAGTGGATCATGGGCTCGCCGCGCCTGGAGCGTTACAACGGCTTGCCGGCGGTGAAGATCGCTGGCCAGGCCGCTCCGGGACGCAGTACCGGCGAAGCCATGAAGATCATGGAAGACAACTTTGCCAAGCTGCCGCCGGGCTTCGGCTTCGAGTGGTCGGGCCAGTCTTATGAAGAGCGCCTGGCCGGTTCGCAAGAGCCGATGCTGTACACGCTGTCGCTGATCATCGTGTTCCTGTGCCTGGCCGCCCTCTACGAGAGCTGGTCGATCCCGGTCGCGGTGCTGCTGGTGGTGCCGCTCGGCGTGCTCGGCGCGCTGCTCGGCGTGACCCTGCGCGGCATGCCCAACGACGTGTACTTCAAGGTGGGCCTGATCGCGACGATCGGCCTGTCGGCGAAGAACGCCATCCTGATCGTGGAATTCGCCAAGGATCTGCAGGCCCAGGGCCGCAGCGTCATCGACGCTACGCTCGAGGCCGTGCACCTGCGGTTCCGCCCGATCCTGATGACCTCGATGGCCTTTATCCTGGGCGTGCTGCCGCTGGCGATCGCCAGCGGTGCGGGCTCGGGTGGCCAGCGCGCCATTGGTACCAGCGTGATCGGCGGCATGATCACCGCCACGGTGCTGGCGATTTTCCTGGTGCCGGTGTTCTTCGTGGTGATCCGTAGCCGCTTCAAGGGCAGCAAGCGCGAGCAGATGCTGAACGAGCAAGGGCTCGAACCCAAGGAAGGAATCTGACATGACAAAGACACTGACCACGCTGTTGCTGGTGGCGGGCGTCCTCTCGGGTTGCACACTGGCACCCGTTTATGAACGCCCTGCCCCGCCGGTGGCCACCAGCTTCCCGGCCGCGCCGGAAGGCTACGCGGCCGCCGAAGTGAAGACCGGCGAAACCCGCCGGGCGAGCGAGATCGGCTGGCGCGAGTTCTTCCGCGACCCGCGCCTGCAAGTGCTCATCGCGACTTCGCTGGAGAACAATCGCGACCTGCGTACCGCCGCGCTGCGCATTGAGGAAGCGCGCGCGCTGTACCAGGTGCAGCGCGCCGATCTGCTGCCCACGGTGAACGCCACCGGCGGTTTCAACCGCTCGCGTACCCCCGCCATGCAGTCGGCCACCGGCAAGCCCTACGTCTCCCAGTACTTCCAGGCGGGCGTCGGCGTCACTTCGTTCGAGCTGGACTTCTTCGGCCGCGTGCGCAGTCTGTCCAACGCGGCGCTGTCGCAGTACTTCGCCACCGAGGAAGCACGTCGTTCCGCGCAGATCTCGCTGGTCTCAGAAGTCGCGCAGGCCTACCTGTCCGAGCGCTCCTTCGCCGAGCAATACGAGCTCGCGCAGAACACGCTGAAGACGCGCGAGTACACGCTGAGCCTGGCCAAGCAACGCTTCGATGCGGGCGCCACGTCGGCGCTGGACCTGCGCGACAACGAATCGCTGGTGGCGCAGGCGCGCGTTTCCGCCGCGCAGCTGGCGCGCCAGCGTGCGCAGGCGCAGAACGCGCTTGAGGTGCTGGTGGGCAAGCCGCTTGGCACCATCGAGAACCTGCCCGCCCCGATGCGCCTGTCGGACGAGCGCATCATCAGCGACATCCCGGCAGGACTGCCGTCGGACCTGCTCGAGCAGCGTCCCGACATCCGCCAGGCCGAGCAGTTGCTGCGCTCCGCCAACGCCAATATCGGCGCGGCGCGCGCGGCGTTCTTCCCGCGCATCACGCTCACCGCCAATGCTGGCGCGATCAGCCCGACCTTCTCGAGCCTGTTCGACTCCGGTACCGGCGCGTGGTCGTTCGCACCGCAGCTGGTGCTGCCGATCTTCGACTACGGCCGGAACCTGTCCAACCTGGACCTGACCAACGTGCGCAAGAACATCCAGATCGCCAACTACGAGAAGACCATCCAGACGGCCTTCGCGGAAGTGGCGGATGCACTGGTGGCGCGCGGCACGCTGGAAGAGCAGGTGACCAGCCAGGAGCAGGTGCGCAATGCCGAAGCGGCGCGCTACGAGTTGTCGACGATGCGCTTCAGGAATGGCGTGGCCAGCCAGCTGGACCAGCTCGACTCGCAGCGTCAGCTGTTCGCAGCCGACCAGGCCCTGATCCAGGCGCGGCAACTGCGCCTGAACAATGCCATCGACCTGTACCGGTCGCTTGGCGGCGGCCTGAGCGAGACCGGTCCGGTGGCCTCGGCGGACGTCAAGCCGGCAGTGACCACGCAGTAAGGCAGAAGGGTTCGTCCTGCCATCCGGTGCGGCCTGCCCGGATGGCCTCGAAGCGAAGCGCCAACAGCGCTTCGCTTTTTTCATTGCACGGCTTGGTGCCATGGCGCAGGCGGGAATTTCTCCGAATCGCAATGCACTGCGTTAGGATGGCGGTGTGCGCCGCGCAGATGTTTCTCCCACCATCCACACAAATCCCCAAGGAAGCCCGCCATGGAAATCCGCCCGCTTGGTGCCGATGATGTCGAGCTGGTCTGCCGTCATCGCGAGGCCATGTTCCGCGAGGCCGGGCGCAGCGAGGAGGTCCTGCAGGCCATGACGCAGCAGTTCCGGCCATGGCTTGTGCCGCGCCTGCGCGATGGCAGCTACTTCGGCTTCGTGCTGGTGGACCAGGGCCAGCCGGTGGGTGGCATCGGCCTGATGGCGATCGACTGGCCTCCGCATCCGGCCCATCCCATGCAGGACAAGCGTGGCTACGTGCTGAACGTGTATGTGGAGGCAACGCATCGCAAGCAGGGGCTGGGGCGCCGCCTCATGCAGCTGGCGGAAGACGAGTTCGCCCGGCGCGACCTGCAGTACGCGATCCTGCACGCCACCGAGATGGGCCGGTCGCTGTATGTCGCGCTGGGCTGGCATGCCACGAGCGAGATGGCGAAAGCCCTGCGCGCGTAGCGGGCTAGCCGTCCCGGCACCCCCGATCTTGCGCGCTCGAGCGCCCGATGCGCAGCCCGGCCAAGCAAAAGGTGCCATGCCTGTGGCGTTGCAGTGACTAGAATGAAGCAGGCCGGCGCCGCCGGCCGGGTCCACGCGCCCAGACGATTTCCAGGAGACAACGATGACCGTCACCAACGCCCGGTCGGGCACCAACGTCCACGAAATCGCGCACGGGATCTATCGGATCAATACCCCGGTCCACATCGACGGGGGCCCGGGCGGCTTCTCCTTCAACCAGTACCTGATCGTCGACGACGAGCCGCTGTTGTTCCATACGGGGCTGCGCAAGATGTTCCCGCTGGTGCATGAAGCCGTGGCCAGCGTGATCGCACCGGCCCGGCTGCGCCATATTGCCTTTTCGCACGTGGAAGCCGACGAGTGCGGCTCGCTCAATGAATGGCTGGCGGCAGCGCCCCACGCATCGCCGCTGTGCGGCACCGTCGCCGCCATGGTGTCCGTCAACGACCTGGCCGACCGGCCCGCGCAGGGCCTGGCGGACGGGCAAGCCGTGCCGCTTGGCCACCATACCGTGCGCTGGTTCGATACGCCGCACTTACCGCATGCCTGGGAGTGCGGGCTCATGATGGAGGAGCGCACCGGCACCTTGCTCTGCGGCGACTTGTTCAGCCAGGGCGGTGCCGAGCTCCCGTCCCTGACCGAAGCCGACATCCTCGGGCCGAGCGAAGCATTCCGGCGCGGCATGGATTACTTCTCCCACACGCCGAACGCCGGCGCCATGCTGGAACGCATGGCGCTGCTGCAGCCGACCACCCTGGCCTGCATGCATGGCAGCGCCTGGCGCGGCGACGGCGCCGGCCTGCTGCGCGCGCTCGCCCAGGCTCTAGCGAACTAAGCACGGCTGGCGCGCGACGGTGGATCAGGTCTGCGGCGTGTCCCTGAACACGGCAAGGCGTTCGGCGGCGGCGCTGAACGCCGCCAGCGCAGGATACGCTGACGCCTCGACGCAGGCGGGCAGCATCAGCTGCATGAAGCTCCACGCCACGGCGGCGGTTACGTCGGCCTGCGTGAGCAAGCGCTCGTCCGCGGCAAGCGCGGCCCCCGCCAGTTCTGTTTCCAGCGCCGCGCAGGCGGCATGCAACTGTCCCTGTACGCGCTCGATCCACGGCTCATGCTGCTTTTCCGCCGGGCGCAGGTTGCGCTCATAGACGATCTGCACCGTCTTCTCGCACGCCGCCAGCGCCAGGCCGATCACGCGCAAGGCATGCTGGCGCGGCTCGGGCTGCGCGGGCATCAGGCTGCGCGTGGCCAGCGTCTCGGCGTAGTCCAGGATCAGGCCGGACTCCATTAGCACCACGCCGTTGTCGCAAACCAGGGTGGGCGCCTTCACCACGGGATTGATCGCGCGAAACTGCTCGAACGTGCTGAACACCGAGACTGCCCGATGCTCGAATGGCAGGTCCAGCAGCCGCAGCGAGATGGCCACGCGGCGCACATAGGGTGAGTCGAGCATGCCGATGAGTTGCATATTGCCTCCGGAAGGATGTCGGGCTGCGCATTGCGCCGCACTGAGTTCCAGCATAATCGCAACACGCCATCGCCATGAATGGCAAGGCATCGGAAATCGGCACCGCGCACCGATGAATCATCGGCGGCGCGCAACAGGTGCCATGGGAGACTGGGATGGAGCTGGACAAGAAAGACCGACTGATCCTGGAGGCGCTGCAGGCCGATGCCCGCCAGAGCCTGGCGGCGCTGGGCAAGCGCATTGGCTTGTCGCAGCCGGCCATGAGCGAGCGCGTGCGCAAGCTGGAGGACGCGGGCGTGATCGAAGGCTACGGCGCGCGGGTGAACCTGCGCGCGCTGGGCGTCGGCCTGCAGGCGATCATCCATATCGAGACCACGCACGCCTATATCCAGAAATATGTGAAGCTGTTCGAGAGCATGCCCGAAGTGCTGAGCGCCGATCGCGTGACCGGTGCGCATTGCTTTATCGTGCGTTGCGCCATCGCCGATCCTGCCGACCTGGAGCACGTGGTCGACACGCTCGCGGCCCACGGCTCGGTGACCACATCGCTGGTGCTCTCAAGCCCCGTGCGCAAGACCGTGACGGTACCGGCCGTCAGAGTTCGAATACCTTGATCTAGTGCTGGTTTGCTCCCCTCTCCCACTCGTTGTGAGAGAGGGAGTGACAGCCCTCGTCCTCGCAAGCGGCTTTGACCCCGTCAGAATTTATACGTCGCCGCCACGAACATGATCAGCGGGTTCGGGCTGATGGTGGCCTTGGAGGTGGACAACACCGTGCCGTCGGACGCCCTGATGATCATCGATGACGTCGTCTTGAGCGGAATGTAGGTGACCGATGCGCTCAGGCCCCACTGATCCGTGATCGCAAAGGAGCCGCCGATGTTGAACACCGGCGCGAACGAATTCGACGCCTTGGCCTCCACCGAAGTCGGCCCAGGCTTGCCGGCGCCGGCGGCCAGCGTGGCGCCCAGGTTGTTGTTGACCGAGGCGGCGAACGCCGGGTTGAGCTCGATGTTGGTGAAGAAGTTGTACGACACACCGATGCCAAGGAAAGGACGCACGCGCGCGGTAGGCTCGAAGAAGTGGTACTGCACCATCGTCGCCGGACTCCACTGGCGTGCGCTGGTGATGATCGGGTTCAGGCCGGGGTCGCCAAGCGGCTGCTGCCCCAGCGCGCCCGCCGGGCCCGGCGGGATCAGGTTGCCGTGGCCGTAGAGCTTGAACTTGGGCGGAATGCCGCCCACCGCCGTGAGCGCGATGTGGTCCGTGAAGAAGTGGCTGAAGGTCAGCCCCAGCGTGTCCGCGTTGGATGTGCTGATGCTGCTGCCCGGCGCCGTGAATGACGACGGCAAGCCCAGCGGGCCATTGATGGGCGCATCGATCACGCTGGTGGTGAACGGGCTGCTGTTGCCGCTGGTGTTGATGTGGAACCAGCCGGCAGCGACGACGTTGTCGCCGGCTTTCTGTGCATGGGCACTGGGCATGCCGCCCAGCCAGGCGAGCGCGGCGATCAGCAATGGCGCTGCCAAACGAAAGGCATTCTTCGTCATCTTGTCTTCCCGGGATAAGTTGGATTGCATGGCCGTCATTGCACGAAGGCGCCGATGGTGAAGTACGGGCCGGCGCTGCGCGACTCGAGGAAACCGAACACGCCGCCGGTGAAGATGAACTTGCCGGTGGGGCTGCCCGCCGCGCCATCCTTGCGTGTGGTGGTGACCACGCCGGCCAGCTGCTGCGAGAAGTCCAGCTTGAGCGCCGTGGCGAGCGAGGCGTCCGACGGGTGGAACGGGTCGAGCATGGCCGCGTCCGCCGCCACCAGCGCGGTGGTGCGGTAGTCGAAGTTGCTGTCCACGCCGACGTACTCGCCGTTGACCGTGCCCTGCGTCACGGCGATGGCCGGCGCCATCATGCCGATGCCGATCTCGTCGTCGGCGCCCAGTGCCATGCCGTTGGTGAGCGAGCCGTTGGCGTAGCCCACCCGGATCATCACCGGGACCAGCTGGCCGCGCAGCTTGCCCACGATCAGGTATGCGCGGCCCAGCGTGGCGCCGAGCGTGGGCGGATCGATCTCACCCTTGTAGTTGGCCGACATCAGGCTGCCGTTGGCCTGCGGCACAAAGCTCTTGCCCTTTTGCGAGCAGGTGCCGCCCGTCTTGTTGTCGCACACCTGGAACGAGCCGTCGGCCGCCAGCGCCATGCGGTAGTCCTGCGCCACCGTCTGGAAGTTCTTCGACGGCACCTCGTGAAAGCCGTAGCCGTTGTACTGGCCGGCGATCTTGGTGAGGTCGGTTTCGGTCTGCGCGAAGCCGATGAACTGGAAATACGGGAAGGTGGTGTCCGGCACCGCGCCCGCACCCAGGACACCATTGAACTGGATGCGCGCACCGGGAATGGTGCCGCCCGCCACGCCGTCGCCAACGAACAGCCGCGCCGGGCGATTCGGGTCCAGGCTCGCGCCATTGAGCTGGAACGCGCACTGGTTGAGCTTGTCGGTGGGCAGGCCTGTTTCCTGCGACAGCGTGCCCGTCATCACGTTCTGGCCGCCGGTGGTGTCGCTGCGGGTCGGCAGGACCGTGCCCGTGGTGCGCGGCACCGAGGAGTCGAGGAAGGTCACTTGCCAGGTCTTCCTGGTGGTGTCGATCTGCACCTTGACCAGTTCCCCAGAGCCGGTGCCACCGGTGAAGGTGGTGGTGTAGTCGAGCGCCGCGGGACACAGCCGCACCGGTACGGCCGGGGCGGAGCTGGTGCTCGCGGCAGAACCGCCACCGCCGCTGCCGCTGCCACCACCATCGCCTCCGCCGCCGCACGCGGCAACCATCGCGGCACCAAGCAGCGCCGCGCCGTAGCGCAGGAGCCGCTGCCCATGATGATTCCTCCACGGCGTACGCTGCCGATCCTGCCGGTGCTGCAAAGGATGCTGATGCATGATGCTTGTCTCCTGAAGCGCTGTGTCGCGCGTGGTGCCGCTTTTTTCTCTTGCGTGCCGCTATGCGTGGCAACGCATCGTCCTTTTCGGTGCAGCGACTCTCGCTGCCGAGGCAAGCGAGCGTCAATAGAGTGCGCGTTCCAAACATGGCGCGCCGTGCCCTCGCCACCGCTGCGCAAGCGCTCGCGCCGTTTGTTCAAACTGCTGTGCGTGTGCTCGCGCAAGCGGATTCAAACGCGCGCGGCGCTGCCTGTCGGGCACGGTGATGCAACATCAGAACTTGTAGTCGCCGTTTTTCGCATCGAAGGCGCTCGCGTCGAAGGTCTTGCGCACCGCCTTTTCGAAGACAATCTTCTCGACCATGTTGCCCTCGGCATCCCAGGCGGTTTCCGCGCGTGGCCAAGGGTTCTTCAGGTCCAGCATCAGCTGCACGCGCTTGGCGTAGTAGCGTGGCGCACCGGCCGGCAGGTCCCAGGTGAGCGCGACCATGCGCGTGCCCTGCTCCTGCACGATGTCCGCGCGCGTGAACTTCTCCGTGAGCCCGGCGGCGCGCAGCGACCTGGCATCGCGCTCGAGCATCGACACCACGTACTGGAAGCCCAGGTCGCGCACCGTGTGGTTGGACTGCGCGCGCGCGATGGTGCCGTCGAGCGCGATCCACATCGAGGTGAAGCCCAGCATGCCGCCGAGGTGGCCGTACATCGCATCCTTGCGCTGCGTCTCGTCATAGATGATTTCCTGGCCAGCCTGGCTGCCGCCCGGCAGCCACTTCGCATAGAGCTGGCGCGGTGCGTGGCGGTAGCGGATCATCATGCGCGCGGGCTGGTCTTGCCACTGGCCGTTGAGGCGCTCCTGGCGCGTCATCCAGTACTCGTACTCGGGGTAGCGGTTCATCTCGGTCCTGGCCCACAGCAGCGCGGCCTCGGGCTGCAGCGCGTTGATGGCCGCGAGCAGTTGCTCGTCGGGCAGCTTCGCCAGTTCACCGCTGGCGATCTGCCTGGACAGCAGCGCGGCTTGCTGCTGTGCCGTGAGCCCCTCGTAGGCGGTGCCGGCGAGGCCCTGTGGCTGCGGTTGTGCGAGCGCCGGCAACGCGAGCGCGAAGATGAAGGCGAAGGCGGCTGCGAGATGGCGCAGCAAGGGCAATGGTTTTCTCAATGCGGATGCAGATGCGGATGCGGGTGCGCCAAGCGCATGGGAATACAAGGCTTTCACGATGCGGATCTCCTGTTGTGGCGTCGGCCCGCGCGCAGAACGCGGGCGACGGCGGTCCACCGCGTGCGCCGGGCGCACGCGTGGTGTCGTTGAGAACGGAATGCCTGAGTGCGGATCGCTGCGGAAATGCCGGGCCAAGGACGGCCGGATGCCTGGCGCAAGCGGGGCTCTCGCTACTCGGGTTCCTGGAGGCGGCCAGGCCCGCGCCGGCTGTCTAGGTTCTGGAGCGGGTACGCATCCAGTCGTCGAGCGGATTGCTCGGGAAGACGATGGGGTGCTCGCGCGCGCCGCGTACCGCCATGCTGGTGACGGCGGCGCGTGTCGCGCCCTCGTTGCGTGCCGCGCGGCGTGTCTTGCGCACGGCAACGGAAAGGGTGTCGGCGCGTTGCGCCTGTTCTGCCGCCAGCGCACTGAGCGCGGCTTGCCCGGCATGCTCCTCGGCATGCTGGGTCTCACCGATCTGGAACACGTCCTGCAGCGCGCACAGTTGCTGGCTGGCGGGCACGGGTGCCTTGAGCGCGGCCACCACCATCGCGCTCAACTGGGCGAGCACGTGCGCGTCGCTCAGCGCCTTGCCTTGCGTGAAGGCCGGCAGCAGGTTGCCAAGCTCGTCGCCGGCCAGCACACCGGCCAGCGCCTTGAGCGCAAAGTTCAGGCGCCAGCCCAGTTCTTGCGGCGGGATCTCGGGCAGCGCGCGGGCGAAGGCATCGGAGAAGCGGCCGAACACCGGCGCGTAATGGCTGAGCAGATACGACTGGATGAATGGCGAGGTATCGGAATACACGCGCCCCAGCAGCCGCAGGAACGACGGGCCGCCCACTTCGGGCTCGCGCGCCATTTGCAGCGCGGGCACGAAGAGCGCACCCATCACGTGTTCGCAGCGGATCTGCGCGCCCGGCCAGCGTGCCTCGCAGGCATCGAGCAGCGCCAGGCGGCGCGTGTTGAGCGGATCGAGCCGGCGGCCCAGGACCGCCTGCATCATGATGTCTTTACTGCGGAAGTGATAATTGACCGCGGCCAGATTGACGATCGCGCGCGATGTCACTTGCCGTAGCGAGGTGCCTTCGTAGCCAACCTCGATGAACAAGCGTTCGGTGGCGTCCAGAATGCGGGCCTTGGTGTCTCCTGCCGTGCCTTTCCCGGTCTTCATAGGGGGCGTCTCTCTTATGGTCATGCCGTACAACCCCAGCAAAACTCCACACACTGCAGCAGCTCCCTGCTCTGACGGCAAACGGATGCTTGAAACAGATGTACGGAGCCTAGCGAGCGCTGCGCGCGTTTCACAAGTGCATTTTTGGAGCGTTGCCTCTAACCGGATTTGATTGTGCCCGCATGCCGCGCGCGCCATGCCGGATTTTGCTTCCCTGCTAAAGGGGGGGCGGGCCCTGCGGGCCAAGGCCCGGCGCCGCGCGCAGCGGCGAGCGGCACTCATCGGGCCAGCTGCCCTGCCAGCGCCTGGGCATTCTGCGCGCTGAGTGCAAAAACAGACAGTTGCGGATTCGCCCCTATGCTGGTCGGAAACACGGAGCCGTCCAGCACCGACAGGTTGGCCAGCTGGTGATGGCGGCCATGGCTGTCGACCACCCCGCCCTGCGGCTCGTCGCTCATGGCGCAGCCGCCCATCAGGTGCGCGGTAAACAGCGCGGCGCGGAACTTGGCCAGCGCCAGCGTGGCGATACCCTGCCTGGCTTGGGCCCAGCTGTCGTAGTACGGCGCGTCCAGGTGGGCCGGGCGCACCCGCAGCGCGCCCGCGGCGAACTGCGCCTCGGCCATGCTCAGCCACGCGCGCCGCATGCCGTCCCAGACATAGTCGCTGATGTCGTAGTCGAGCACCGGGCTGCCATCGTCGGCAAGGCGCACGCGCCCGCCTTCGCTCTGTGCAACAAAGCCATCGCGCAGCAGCGCCAGCATGGCGTTGGTATGCGGCAGCGCGGCCATGTCGGCGCGCAGCGCCTCGCCCACCTGATTGAACACGCCCGCGCTGATGCCGGGGAACAAGGGCGGCACTTCCAGCTTGTAGCCCATCGCGCCGGTGGCGCCATCCTTCCACTGGAAGTGATCGGAGGCGATCGATTGCGGCGCGCCGTAGTACGGGTCGACCTGTTCAGGCATCACCGCCACGCTCAGGTTGACCGGATGGATGAAGGTGCGCACGCCGACCCGCTGATAGGGGTCCGGCACGCGCGAGCGCAGCAACAGCGCCGGCGTGTTGATGGCGCCGCCGGCCGCCACGTAGTGCCGCGCGCGCACGGTCACCGCGATGCCCGAAGGCGTGCGGCCATCGGCACCCAGCGCTTCGCCGGCAAGCGTGGTGACCGTCTTGCCGTCATGCTCCAGCGCGCGCACCCGCACGCGGTGGAGCAGCGTGGCGCCTTTGGCCAGCGCGGCGGGGATGGTCGAGACCAGCATCGATTGCTTGGCGTTGACCGGGCAGCCCAGCCCGCAATAGCCGGAGTTCCAGCAGCCTTTCACATTGCGCGGGATCACGTGCGACTCCCAGCCCAGCTTGTCGCAGCCGCGCTTGAGCACATCGTTGTTGTTGTTCGGCGGCATGCCCCACGGCGCCACCGACAGCCGTGCCTCCATGCGCTCGAACCACGGTGCCATGTCCGCGGCGCTGTGGCCGCTCACCGCGTGGTGCGCGGCCCAGTGCGCCAGCGTTTGCCTTGGCGTGCGAAAGCTCGACGACCAGTTCACCGTCGTGCTGCCGCCCACCGAGCGCCCTTGCAGGATGGCGATGGCGCCATCGGACGTGGCGCGCGCCGCGCCCTCCTGGTACAGCTCGCGATAGGCGCGGCCCTCGTCCATGTCCTTGAAGCTGTCGGAGGTGCGCAGCGCACCTTCCTCCACCAGCACCACGCGCAGACCGGCTTCGCTGAGGATCTCGGCGGCCACGCCGCCGCCGGCGCCGCTGCCGGCAATGACCACGTCGGCGTCGAGCGAAAGCGGCGCGGTCAGCGCGGCGCCGTCCACCACGTTCCAGCCGGCGGCGATGCCGGCACTGTAGATATCGGGAATGGCCATGAGTGACTCGCGTATTGGATTTCAGGCGTGCAGCGCACGAAAGACCGTGGGATTGGGGCCGGGATAGCCGCTGCCCGCCCACGCCGCCGGCAGCAGGTAGTAGCCCACGCTGCTGAGCTTGACCAGCACCACGGCGCCGGCATTCAAGGTGGCGAAGCGGCTGGCGCGCCAACGTGCGAGAAAGTGGCGCACCTGCTGCGTGTCGGTCTGCTTCCAGTCCCGGCTCACGCCGGCGAGTGCCCAGCGCAACGGCCCGATGGCGAGCAGGTCGAGCAGCTTGCGCAGTTCCGCGCGCGCGTTGGCATCCATGGCGGCGCATGTGGCGTCGACATTGCGCACGGCCTGGCCGAGCTGTAGCTCGCGCGGGCCGCGCTCGCGCTCGGCAAGCTCCGCCACCACGGCGGGCAGCAAGGCGGTGAACAACGCCACGTCGCCGTCGCGCAGGAACCGCATGCCGGTGGCGGGTTGCTTGTGCGCGGGCGAGCAGCCGGACAATGCCGGGACCAGGCTGGCGCATGCGAGTGCGGCGGACAAGCCAAAGCCAATCTTGAGAAAGCCGCGCCGCGACAACGCGCACGCGGGCGGCTCGGTGGCTGGGGTGTGCATGGTGTGTCTCCTTTTTTGCGCTGATCCGTCTGCTTGCGGGTGCATTGCGCGGGCGTCGCGCAGGCATTGCGATTCGGCGTTGCCGATACCCCGCATTGACGCTCGCCGCAGTTTGGATAAAGATCGGGCCCCGGTCTTGATCCCGCATGACAGGTGATTTGATGCCACGCGCCAACGCGGCGCCCCCCGCCGCTGCTGTCACCGACATCGCCAGCGCTGCTTATGGCGTGCAGACGCCCGGCACCGTGTCGCTGCCCTACCTGCGCACCGTGCTCGACTACGGCGAGGTCGCCGGCATCACGCCGGCCGACCAGCTCGTGCTCGCAGGGCTCGATCCCGCCTTGCTCGACAGCGCGGCTGGCCCCGCCACGCGCATCGGCGTTGCGCACTACCTGACGCTGCTCGACGCGCTGGAGCGCGCCGCCGGCGATCCGCTGGCGGGCCTGCACGCGGGCGCGGCGTTCCGGCCGCGCCACTATGCCGAGATGGGCTACGTGGTGCTGACCACGCCCACTGTGCGCGAGGCCATCCTGCAGGGCATCCGCTACGAGGTGCTGGCCAACGATATCGGCCGCACCCGCCTGCATGAAACGCCGCAGGGCGCGTGGATGACGTGGGAGGCGCAGCACGGCCCGCTGTCGCGCCACGCGCACGAACTGCACATGGCCACGTGGATCTGCTTTTCCCGCTGGCTGCTGGGCGAGGGCTTCTTTGCCGAGCGCATCGAGTTTCCCCACGCGCCGCCACCCGGTGGCCACGCTGGCGATTACGCGCAGGTCTTCGGCTGCCCGGTGGCATTCAACGCCGGCCGCCACGCCATGCACATCGATTGCGCACTGCTGGCGCGCCCTTCGATGCAGGCCGATGCGCAAATGCAGACACAGATGACGCGCATCGCCCAGGCCCAGCTGCGCGCGCTGGAGGCGGACGGCGCTGGCGAGATCGCGCAGGCGCGTGCCTTTATCAGCGCAGCGCTGCATCGGGGCGAGGTGCCGATCGCGGCGGTGGCAGCGCACCTGCGCTTGCCGGTGCGCACGCTGCAGCGGCGGCTGCAGGCGCAGGGGCTGAACTACTCCGCGCTGGTCGACGGGGTGCGCCGCGCGCAGGCCGAGCACCACCTTGCCGACCCCGCCATCAGCCTCGCCCAGCTGGCCATGCTGCTCGGTTTTTCGGAGCAGAGCGCGTTCAGCCATGCGTTCAAACGCTGGACGCAGGAAACCCCGAATGCCTGGCGCAAGCGGTTGCTGGGCCGCGCGCCGGGATAGCCACCGCCGCCTTTCGGCAATATCTGGCAGATGGGAGTCGGTTTCAAACGCAGCGGTGGGTACGCCCTCCGGTGCGGGAAATCGCGCTTTTTCCCCGTTTTATGCGCTCAAATCACCACTAAAATCCGTTAAAAATTAGAAGAACGATTCAAATCTCCGTGTTGACCCGGGGCGCTGGCGTACCTACGATGACATTCATCAATGTCACAATCAATGATGTTGCGACGCAATACGGCATGCCGCCGTGCACGCCCGCGACACGAGAGACAGCTTATGAATGCGCCAGCAGACCTGCCCCCGGAGTTATCCACAGCCCAGCCATCACCGGAGGGCCCCGGCCCCACCGAGCACGTCGATATCGCCATCATCGGCACCGGCTTTGCCGGACTGGGCATGGCGATCCGCCTCAAGCAGGCAGGCTTGCATGACTTCGCGCTGTTCGAGAAGGCTGCCTCGGTGGGGGGCACATGGCGCGACAACCACTATCCGGGCTGCGCCTGCGATGTGCAGTCGCATCTGTACTCGTTCTCCTTCGCGCCCAACCCCAACTGGTCGCGCATGTTTTCACCGCAACCGGAGATCCGCGCCTACCTGGAGCGCTGCACCGATCAGTTCGGCCTGCGCCCCCACCTGCGCCTGAACCACGAACTGCGCCGCGCCGCGTGGGACGACGCCAACGGCACGTGGCAGCTCGACATGGCCGATGGCAAACGCGTGCAGGCTCGCGTGCTGGTGTCGGGCATGGGCGGCCTGAGCCGGCCGGCGTATCCCGATATCCCAGGCCTGGCGCGCTTTCGCGGCGAGGCGTTTCACTCGCAGCACTGGAACCATGACTACGCGCTGGCGGGCAAGCGCGTGGCGGTGATCGGCACTGGCGCCAGCGCCATCCAGTTCGTGCCGCGGATCGCGCCGCAGGTGGCGCACCTGGACCTGTTCCAGCGCACGCCGCCGTGGATCATGCCCAAGCCCGATCGCAAGGTGTCGGCCGCCGAGCGCTGGCTGTTTGGCCGCCTGCCGCTCACGCAAAAGCTCATGCGCACCGGCATCTACTGGGCGCTGGAGTCGCGCGTGCTTGGCTTCGTGGTGCATCCCAAGCTGATGACGGTGGTGGCGCGCATCGCGCGCCGCCATATCAAGCGGCAGATCGCCGATCCCGCGCTGCGTGCCACCGTCACGCCGGACTACACCATCGGCTGCAAGCGCGTGCTGATCTCCAACGACTATTACCCCGCGCTGGCGCGCGCCAATGTGGATGTGGTGACGCACGGCATCGACCACGTGGAGGAAGACGCCATCGTGATGCGCGACGGCACCCGCCGCCAGGCGGACTGCATCATCTTTGGCACCGGCTTTCACGCCACCGACCCGATTCCGCGCGGCGCCATCCTCGGCCTGCGCGGCGCCGACCTGCTCGACGCCTGGCGCGATGGCGCCGAGGCGTACCTGGGTACCACCGTGGCCGGCTTCCCCAACTTGTTCCTGGTGGTGGGGCCCAACACCGGCCTGGGGCATAGCTCGATGGTGTTCATGATCGAGTCACAGGTGAACTACATCCTCGGCGCGCTCAAGGCCATGGGCCAGCAGCGTGTGCAGGCCATCGACGTGCGCCCGCCCGCGCAGCGCGACTACAACGCCGGGCTGCAGCGCAAGCTGGCGGGCGCGGTGTGGTCGGAGGGCGGCTGCGTGAGCTGGTACCTCGACCCCAAGACCGGCAAGAACACCACGCTGTGGCCCGGGTTCACCTGGCAGTTCCGCCGCGCCACCGCACGTTTTCGCATGGCCGACTACGAGGTCCGTGCGCTGACAGCCAACGCAGCCAGCGCAGCCAACCGGGCCATCGAGGCGTGAGCGCGTTGCGTGCCCGGCCGCGAACCAGACCAGAAGAACACCGAGGAGACACCGCATGAAGGATTTCAAGAACAAGGTGGCCGCCATTACCGGCGCAGGCTCCGGCATGGGCCGCTCACTGGCGCTCGCGCTAGCGCGCGAAGGCTGCCAGCTGGCGCTGTCGGACCGCAATGAAAAAGGCCTCGCGCAGACGGTGGCCGAGGTCATGCGCGCAGCGCCGGGCCTGGTTTTCACGCAGCACTGCGTGGATGTATCGGACCGTGCCGCGATGTATGCCTGGGCCGAGCAGGCCGCGCGCGCGCACGGGCGCATCAACCTGATTTTCAACAACGCTGGCGTGGCGCTGTCGAGCACCATCGAGGGCATGAGCTACGATGACCTCGAATGGATCATGGGCATCAACTTCTGGGGCGTGGTGCATGGCACCAAAGCGTTCCTGCCCTACCTGAAGGCCAGCGGCGAAGGCCACGTGATCAATACGTCGAGCATCTTCGGCATCTTCGCGCAGCCCGGCATGAGCGGCTACAACGCGAGCAAGTATGCGGTGCGCGGCTTTACGGAATCACTGCGCCAGGAGCTCGACATGCAGGCATGCGGCGTGTCCGCGACCTGCGTGCACCCGGGCGGCATCAAGACCAATATCGCGCAGGCCAGCCGAATCTCCGCGAACGTCACCGGCTTCCTGGTGCACGACGAGCAGCAGGGCCGCGACGAGTTCGAGAAGTACTTCATCACCACGGCGGACAAGGCCGCGCGCGTGATCCTCAACGGCGTGCGCCACAACCGCCGCCGCGTGCTGATTGGCCCGGATGCGGTTGCCGCCGACATGATGGCGCGCTTGCTGCCGGCGGCCTACCAGAAGCTGGTGGTGTTCGACGCGCGCCGCAAAGGCCCGCTCGGCAAGCCCGCCGCGGGCGTGCCCAGCACGGTGCCGGCCAAGGCCAGCGGCAATGGCGGAGATGCGCAATGAACCGCGTCGCCATGCCGGCGGACAGCCGCCTCTCGCAGCCACCTGGCGCGCTCACGCGCTGGTTCGGCCAGGGCCGCGTCGGGCTGTTCAGCCTGTCGCGTGAAACGCTCGCCAGACGCTATGCGCTGCCCGCCTCGCGCTGGGTGCAGGTCATGGGCACGCTGGTGCATTACACCGATGAAGGCGTGCCCGGCGGCGAGCCGCTGCTGCTGATCCATGGCTTCGGCGCCTCGCTGCACACCTGGCAAGGCGTGCTGCCTGCGCTCGCGCAACACTATCGCGTGCTGCGCGTGGACCTGCCGCCCTTTGGCCTGACCGGGCCGTTGCGCGATGCGCGCGGGCGCATTCTCACCATGGATGTGGATACGTACCGCCGCTTCATCGACGCCTTCTGCGACGCCATCTACCTGCAGCGCGCCAGCGTCATCGGCAACTCGCTGGGCGGCCTGATCGCATGGGACATGGCCGCGCGCCATCCCGGGCGCGTCGACAAGATGGTGCTGATCGATGCCGCCGGTTTCCCGATGAAGCTGCCGCTCTATATCGCGCTGTTCAACCACGCGCCGGTGCGCTGGTCGGCGCCGTGGCTGCTGCCGGAGTGCGTGATCCGCGCTGCCACGCGCGATGTCTACGGCGATGCCTCGCGGGTGGACGAAGGCACCTTCCGCCGCTATGTCGATTTCTTCTACGCCGAGGGCAGCCGCGAAGCGGTAAGCCGCATGGTGCCCAAGCTGGATTTCGACGCGCTCGACACGCAAGCGCTCAACGCCATCCGCTCGCCCACGCTGGTGCTGTGGGGCGAGCGTGACCGCTGGATCCCGCCGGCACATGCGCAAGCCTTTGCCGAGCGCATCCCGGGCGCGCGGCTGCAGCGCTACGCGGGCCTGGGCCATATCCCGATGGAAGAGGATCCGCAACGCGTGGCGGCGGACCTGCTGCCTTTTCTCGACGCGCGCTGAGCCCGCTGTTGCAACACCCGATGCACCCGACGCACCCGACGCATTCCACGAATCGACAGGAGTACTCATCATGATGCCAGTCCGACGCGATGTGCATCCCCACTTGCCCGCCAGCCGCATCGCTGACTGGCACGTGCGGGGCCGCCATGTCACCCACTTCGTCAACGCGCTCTCGATCTTCTTTCCGGCGGGCGAACGCTTCTTCATGGACAGCGTGCGCGCCTATCGCGACGCTGTGACCGACCCCGAGCTCAAGCGCGCCATCGCAGGTTTTATCGGCCAGGAGGCCATGCACACGCGCGAGCATATTCTCTACAACCGGCTGATGACGGATGCGGGCCTGCCCGCCGAGCCGCTCGATCGGTTTGTTGGCAAACTGCTCAACGTGCTGCGCAAGATACTGCCCAAGTCATGGCAGCTCGCGCACACCATCGCGCTCGAGCACTACACCGCGATGCTTGCCGGCGGGCTGCTGGCGGACCCGGACCAGATGGGCGGCTCCGAGCCCGGCTATCACCAGGTGTGGATCTGGCACGCGCTGGAAGAGACCGAGCACAAGGCGGTGGCCTACGACGTGTGGAATGCCGTGATGAAGCCGGGGCTGTATCGCTATCTGCTGCGCACCTTCACCATGCTCACCACCACCGTGACGTTCTGGGCGATGGTGTTCGTGTTCCACATCCGGCTGGTGATGGCGGATCGCGAGTGCCGCAACAAGCTCGGCGGCTTTGGCGGCGTGGTGCGTTTCCTGTGGGGCAAGCCCGGCGTGCTGCGCAAGATGATGCCGGAGTGGTTCGATTATTTCCGGCCGGGGTTTCATCCCTGGGATCACGACAACCGTGCGCAACTGGCGCGCATCGAGCCGCTGATCGCGCAGATCGAGGCCAACTCCGCGCGGGCCGGCGTGTCCAGCCGGGCGCCTTCGGTGAGGGCCGCGGCATGAGGATCTGGCAGTGCGAGATTTGCGGGCTGGTCTACGACGAAGCCGCTGGCATGCCGGAGCATGGCATCGCGCCCGGCACGGCCTGGAGTGCCGTGCCGGAAGACTGGAGCTGCCCCGATTGCGGCATGCGCAAGGGCGATTTTCAGATGGTGGCGCTTTAGCGGGCTTTAGCGATCTATAGCGGGCGCGTACCTGTATCAGCGCCTGGCCTTGCGCGGCCCAGCCTTTGGCGCGTTGCCCGCGCGGCCGTCGTCCGGCGTGTCGTGCAAATGCTCGATGATGGCCGCCACGCGGTCGCCGAGGTATTTATTGGCCGACCGCTCCATGGCCCGCATCATCTCCGCTTCCACCGCCACCATGGCCAGCGGGCGGATGCGCCACAGGATATCCACCAGCCGCGGCACGTCCTGCGGCGGTGGCAGCTTGCCTTCGCCGAAGCGGTCCAGCTCGCGCACCACCATGGCCACGATCCGGTCCGATACGGCTTCGAAGTGCCCGCGTGCGTGCTCGACGATGGACAGCACATCTTCCAGCGCAAATCCCGCGCGCGCGATCTCCGCGCCGGCAGTCAGCATGCGCGGGCTGCGTGCGAGGTAGCCCATGCCGTCAGGTTCCAGCAGGCCAAGCGCGATGGCCTTGGCCAGCGCCGGGCGCGATATCGCGCGGCCGAACAGCTTGGCCAGCGCCAGGTAGGAATAGTGGCGCGGCGCTTCGTCGGTCCACGGGCTGCCGATGGCGGATTCCAGCCCGAGGATGGAGCGCAGGTCGTGCCCTTCCACGATGGCCTTGAGCAGCTCCTGGATATTGTTCAGCGTGTAGCCGCGCGCCAGCAGGTGGTTGATCAGCCTTAGCCGGCCCAGGTGCGTCTGCGTGTAGATGCCCACACGGCCGCGCCGCTCCGGCGGATCGATCAGGCCGCGGTCCTGGTAGGAGCGCACATTGCGCACCGTGGTGCCGGCCGCCCGCGCGAGTTCGTCGATGGTGTATTCCGGCGGCGTGCCGTTGCCGGAGCCGGAGCCGGCGGCATCGTAGGCGGCGAGCGCGGATGACGACGCGGACGACGGCGAGGAGGTGGGCGCAGCGCTGCGCTTGAAGAAGGCCATGGCAAAAATTCTACCCGAGTCGTGCGGCTGCCGTGTGTCGCATGCCGTGCGCCGCGCGCCGGGGCACGTACAGCTACAGCTACAATAATCGTAGCGCCGCTCTTCGCGACGGCGGCATTTGCCCGGATCATCCCCATTCAACTTCTGCGCGCGCCCTGGCGCGAGTCCTTATGCATATCCGCTGGCTGGAGGATTTTGTGTGCCTGGCCCAGGCCGGCAGCCTCGCGCGTGCGGCGGAGCTGCGCAACGTCACGCCGCCGGCATTCGGGCGCCGCATGCAGGCGCTGGAAGTCTGGGCGGGCGCGCCGCTGATCGATCGCAGTGTGTTCCCGGTGCGCCTCACCGATGAGGGGCGGCAGTTCCTGGAGGCCGCGCAGAGCGCGCTGCGCACGCTGGACGATACGCGCATGTCGCTGCGCGCGGCGCATCGGGCCGATGCCAGCACCGTGGTGATCGTCACCGGCAAGACGCTGGCGCGCTCGATGGTGCCGGCGTGGTTGGCCGGCCTGCGCCATGCGCTGCGCAACGACAAGGCGGCTGCGGGCTTTCGCACGCGGCTTTCCACCTTTGCCACGCACGACGCGCTGGCGATCTTCACCGAAGGCGACGCGGATTTCCTGCTTTGCTACAACTCGCCGGAGCAGCCGGTGACGCTGGACAGCGCGCGCTACCAGTACCACCTCGTGGGCGAGGAGCGCCTGGTTTGCGTGAGCGCGGCGGCCGATGGCGGCGGGCCACAGTACAAGTTGCTCGCGCGCGGCCAGCGCGCCCCGGTGCCGATGATCGCCTACGCGCAGACGCTGACCCTGGGCCGCATGGTCAACGGCGAGATCGCGCGGCGCGGGCTGGCCAGCCGGCTCGACGCGATCGCGGTCAGCGACTTCGCCGAATCCGTGCATGAAATGGTGCGCCAGCGCATGGGCCTGGCGTGGTTGCCCGCGCGGCTGATCGCCGATGACCTGCACGCCGGGCGCCTGGTGCGCGCCGGGCTGGAGGTAGGCGGCGAGTCGGACCTCGTGATGCAGATCCTGCTGTATCGCCCGCGCGCGCCCATGCGGGCACTGGGCGAGGCCTTCTGGCATGCGGCGGTGGCGGGCTAACGCCACTCGCCGCGTCCGCCTTGGCGCGGGCCCCGGCCCGATCCCAGCCCTTCATTCCCCACCCCTTGCCAAAACGGCAAGCGCCATTGCCAAAGCCGCACGTTGCTGCGCCCGCATGCTCTCTAAGATCGCCGCATGCCTGCATACCTTGCCTGTCTGCATACGGCGCAAATCAAAAAACGGAGAGACCTGCCATGAACAAACTGCTGCGTGCGGCTGCTGCCGCATCCTTCTGCCTGCTTGCCGGCGGCGCCAGCGCCTCGGGCTGGCCGACCAAGCCGATTTCCCTGGTGGTGGGCTACACCGCGGGCGGCAGCGTCGACCTGGTGGCGCGCACCATCGCGCCGGAACTGGGCAAGCGCCTGGGCCATAGCGTGGTGATCGAGAACCTGGGCGGCGCGGGCGGCACCATTGGCGCGTCCAAGGTGGTCAAGGCCGACGCCGACGGCTACACGCTGCTGATGGGCTCGGGCAGCGAGGTCTCGATCGCGCGCCTGACCAACCCCGCCGTGCGCTACGACGGCGAGCGCGACCTGGCGCCGATCACCTTCGTCGGCACCCAGCCGATGGTGCTGGTGGGCAAGTCCGCGCTGCCGGCCAGGAACGCCGACGAGCTGATCGCGCTGGCCAAGGCGCAGCCGGGCAAGCTGGCCTATGCCTCGTCCGGCGTGGGTACGCCGCTGAACCTGGCCGGCGAGCTGATCAAGCAGCAAGGCAAGGTCAACATCACCCATGTGCCCTACAAGGGTGCATCCGCCATGTCCACTGACCTGCTCGGCGGCCAGATCGACCTCGCCGTGATGGTGCTGTCGTCGGCGCTGCCGCATATCCAGGCTGGCCGGGTCAAGGCCTACGGCGTGACCGAAGGGCACCGCGCCCAGGTGGCGCCCAACGTACCCGCGCTGGCGGAAAGCAGCACGCTCAAGGGCGTGGACATGGGTGTGTGGTTTGGCCTGATGGCGCCGGCCAATACGCCGCGCGCCGTGGTAGACCGCCTGAACACCGAGATGCAGGCCGTGCTGGCCATGCCCGACGTGAAGAAGAAGCTGGCCGAGGCCGGCGTGGAAGTGGCGCCGGGCGGCCCGGGCCAGTTCGCCAGCTTTATCAAGCGCGAGACGGTGAAGTACAAGAGCATCGTCCAGACTGCCGGCATTCACGAATAAGGGGACGGCGGCAGGCGTACCATTTGCTTGTCGCAAGCGGCGGTGCCGGCGCTTGCCGCCCGCCCTTGCTACTTTCGCTCCTCAGTCGCTATCACTGGCAATCTTGCCGACCCAAAAGACATGACGACCACTGCCCCCAGCTTCGACGCTTACCCGGTTGAAGTCGAGTTCCCCGATATCTCCACCTACGCCGCCGGCAACGCCGGCGTGGCTTACGTCCACACCTTCGACAGCGGCGTGCCCGGCCCGCACGTGATGGTCAATGCGCTGACCCACGGCAACGAGGTGTGCGGCGCCATCACCGTCAAGGCGCTGCTGGACCTGGGCCTGCGCCCGCGCCGCGGCCGCCTGACGCTGGCCTTCGCCAACGTCGACGCGTACCACAGCTTCGATGCGGCCCGCCCGGATGCGTCGCGCTATGTCGACCAGGATTTCAACCGCGTGTGGACGGCCGCCGTGCTCGACGACACCACCCGTGACTCGTCCGAGCTGCGCCGCGCGCGGGCCATGCGCCCGGTCATCGATACCGTGGACCTGCTGCTCGACCTGCACTCCATGCACGAGAAGAGCTTGCCGCTGATCGTGTCCGGCCCGCTCGACAAGGGCATCGCCCTGTCGCGCGCCGTGGGCGCGCCCGCCAATGTGATCGTGGACGAGGGCCATCCGGAAGGACGGCGCATGCGCGACTACGAAGGCTTTGGCGACCCCGCCAGCGCCAGGAACGCGCTGCTGGTCGAATGCGGCCAGCACTGGGAAGCCGCTGCCGTGGGCGTGGCCCGGGACAGCACCGCGCGCTTCCTGCTCCATGCCGGCGTGATCGACGCGGCCGACGTGCCCGCTGGCTGGCTCCTGCCCTTGGCGCCGCAGCGCGTGGTACGCGTGACCGAACCCGTGGTCGCCAGCAGCATGGACTTCCGCTTCGCCGGCCCATACACCGGGCTGGAAACCTTCGCCGAAGCCGGCACGGTGATCGGCTGGCGCGACGGCGAGCCGGTGGTCACGCCGTATCCGGATTGCGTGCTGGTGATGCCGTCGCTGCGGCAACTGCGCCCGGGCGTGACCGTGGTGCGCCTGGGGCAGGTGGTAGGCTGAGCGGTTGATTCAAGTGCGCAGGCACGCACAAGCAAGCGCCCCCTGAAGAGGCGCCATTCGTGCGTGTCTGCGCGCCCCGCAAGGGAATAACGCCGCACTTCTCGCTGTCATGGGTACGCCATCGCCAAGGCGATGGAGGCGATGGAGGCGGTCAGGCTGGCGTAGCCGGCGATTGCGGGGCGGCCGGCGCACCTGGCGTGCCTGCCGTAGACGGCTTTGGCCGCATGCCGGGCAGCAATTGCTCGAACAGCTCGTCGATCTTCATCTCGGGCGGGACCAGGTTGCTCAGGTTGAGGCCACCGGCGCTGCGCAGGGCATCGTAGTTCGCCTTGCCGGCGCGCTCGCCGTTGATATAGACGATGATCTCCGCCGTACTCAGGAAATCGCGCCAGTAGGTCTGGCGTTGCATGTAGACCGTGGCGGTATAGGGGCACGACGCCACCGACGAGCCGGGCGACAGCATCTTGAACTCAAAACCGCGCTGCTGCACCGAGTCGCGGATATATTCCGCATAGGCATTGCCGCCGCTGCCCGGGTTGGCGATCACGCAAAACAGCGTACCGTCGGCGGGCTGCATGGAGGCGATACGGTCGCCGCGGTCGACCGGCACGACGGCCTGGTACGTGGCGCAGCCGGTGACCAGCAAGCCTAGGCTGGCGGCTAGCAATGCTCTTTTCATGATGTTCCTGGAAGCGCTGGTGCAAGGGTGCCGAACCGGGTTGTCGGCAAGCGCGCCAGGCAACTTTAGGCCATTGCGGCGGCGGCAATCGTTGGAACAGAGCAGGAAAATCGGTCCAGCGCTGGTTCTGCGGCGGGTGGGCTCAGAGCACAATGGCCTGGCGGCGGCGTAGCGCCATCACCTGCGCCTCGAAGGCGCGCGCGGCCGTGGCCCCGATCGGCAGCCTTCGTCAGGCTGCCTCAGGCCTTTGCCACCCCCCCGCTGGCCATCGTGCCCACTACCATCAGGCAGATCGCGGCAAGGAACACCCCCACCAGCAGGATCTGCAGGCGCCCCACCGGGCGGCCCTTCAGGAAGGCGTTGCTGATGAACGGTGGCGAGACCAGCCCCACCACGGTGACGATCAGGATGGTCAGGGCGAGTACGGAAAGCAGGGTTTGCATGCTGGATATCGATCTGGGTAAATCCGGGTAAGTCAGTGCTCGCGCTCAGTTGGCGCCGCCACGCACAAGGCAATCTTCGAGGACGGGCGAGCCTTCCACCTGGCCCGCGCCGGTGCATTCCACGGCCACCTTCTGTCCGCGCCGGACCATGGTTGCGCGTGCCTCGACCTCGCAGGTGCGCCCGGCGGGGCCACAGATCTGGATCGGCAGGAGCTTGGCGCGTACCACCAGGGTCGGGCTATTGGAGCGGATATCCAGGAAGACCGTGTCGTTTCCCTCGCGCCTCGCGCCGCTGGCCACGCCCTCCACGATGAAATACTTGCCCAGGTAGCGGTCGTTGGCCGTGCCAACGTTCTCCTGGTAATCGTCGACAAGGGTGTCCGCCTGGTATTGCGGCAGGATGTCGGTGGAGCGGTTCGGGTCGATGCTGATCGGGTCCAGCGTGCCGTTCTTGGGCACGCCGCGCGCGCCGGCGTTGGGCTCCGGCACCGCCGCGGACGCTGCCGTGACCGGCTCGGGGGCCGGCTCTTCCTGCTGCGCTTCATGGTTGCCGGTGAGCCACAACATGCCAAGGACGGCAAGGGCGACAACACCGATAAGGATTTGCTGGGTACGGTTCAACATCCGGGGTTTCCTGCAATAGAAATAGGCCATTGCGCCGGCACGCTCGGCTCAGCTGCCAGCCCGCCTGTGGCAAGGCCTGGCGGCGCCAGGCCGGGCGCTCGGGCGGGGCTTGCCAAAAAGTTGCCCACAGCTTTGCCCACAGGGTTGTTCGGTCTTCTCCACAGACTTGTCCACAGCCTGGGCGAGGTGCCGCGTGGGGATCCGGGGGGAGGCATGCGCATGCGCTTCATGGCGATGGCGTGACGTAAAGCCGGCTTGCTGCGGGGCCGCCGGGCTGCGCCGCATCAAGCCGCATCAAGCCGCAACCGGCAAGCCGCGCTCAGTGAAGGTGCCGCAGCCCGGTTTCGTCGTCGTCTTCGTCCTCGTCTTCCCAGTCTTCATGCTCGATCGGGGTGTCCGGCGCCATGTCGAACACCATCGAGTGGTGCTGCACGGTGAACCAGTCACGGAACTGCTGCAGCGTCAGCGTTTGCGGCCACAGGCTTTCGTCGAACCACTCCCCCAGCATGAATTCGAACAAGCCGCGCCAGCGCTGTTCCACCCACTGCAGCGCTTCCGACGTGGTCGAAACATCGTCCGGCACCAGGAACACACTCTGGTCCTCGCGCACATGCTCAAGGGTCAGCGTGGCTACCGGGTCGATATCCACGGCCATGATCCATTCGAAGAAAGGCTGCTGCGGCACCAGTACGACGAGCGAGCGATTGAGGGTAAAGCGGGGATGATCGGTCATGGCAGGGGCTCGTTCGCTGAAACGGCCCATTGTAGCGGTTGGCCGTGCCCGCATGCGATTCATCGGTGGGCCGGCGGCCCGGCACTGCCAGGCCGCCGCCCGCCGCGGATCAGCATGCCTAGATGATGGGCCGTCCGCGCCTGGCGGGGTCGGCGCCAAACGTGTCGCGCGCCGGCAAGGCGGCGGATGGCGGGGGCGGCGCCGGTGTGGGAACCCGGTTGGGGAACAGCATGTCCTTTAGCCCCAGGAAGCGCTTTTCGATCAGGTGCCAGCTCAGCAAGGCCGCTGCGATGGAGGCGCACAGGCACGCCGCCGAAAAGCCCAGCTGCCAAGGGATCTGGCTGCCGAATAACAGGCGCGGCTCGCCGAACACCTTGACCGCCGCCACGCGGATGATCGGGTGGAACACGTAAAGCGCGTAGCTGTACTTGCCCAGGAACACCAGGTACCGGTTGCTGAACACGGCGTGCCGGTCCGTGGCGCAGGCCGCGTAGATCAGGCCCACCGCCACCATGGCAACCACCGAGAAGCCCACGGTGTAGATCAGCGGGCTGGCTTCCAGCCGGGAGCCCATGGCCGCGAGCCCGCCCGCCAGCACCAGCAGCGCCAACGGCGCCGCCTTCACCAGCCAGGGCTTGAAGTGCAATCCGCGCCGGACCGCCATCGCCAGCAACGCGCCGGCCACCAGGCCATCCAGCCGGGCCGGCGTGAACACCGAAATGGCATCCGCGCTGAAGCCTTGCAATACCATGCCGACGCGCAGCGCCAGCGTTCCCGCCAGCAGCACCAGGCAGAGCCGGCGCATGGCGGCCAACGGCAACAGCAGCACCAGCAACGGCCACACGGCGTAGAACTGCTCCTCGATGGCAAGCGACCACAAATGCCCCGCGCCCGCGCCGAAGAATGTGCCGGCCAGCGCCTGCTTGAGGTTGGACAGATACAGCACGAACCACGGCCAGCTGGCCTGCACCGCCTCCAGCTTGGCCTGCTCGTTGGCGCCGACGCGGTGCGAGATCAGCGGGAACAGCAGCACAAACAGGACGGCCAGGTAGAAGTAGTACAGCGGAAAGATGCGCAGCACGCGGCGCCCGTAGAACGCGCGCAGATAGTTGGGCGCGCCCTTGGTGCGCAGCAGGATGCCCGTGATCAGGAATCCCGACAGCGCAAAGAAGATATCCACGCCAATCCACCCCGTCATCGACAACTGGTAGAACAGGCGGTCGAGCGGCAGGTCCGACACCAGGCCCACATGGGCAAAGTGATAGAGCATCACGATCAGGACCGCCAGGCCCCGCACACCGTCGAGCGCGCAAACGTGTGTACCGTCTCGGTTCATGTTCACTCCCTGCCTGGGATGGCCACGCCCGGCGCGGGCGGGCTCCCCCGGGGCTGCCGTGGTGCGATGTCAAAAGGTACCGCGCGGCCTGCCCCCTGTTGGTGTGGCAGCCAACACAGGCCAACACAGGCCAGCAGTGCAACGCCCACTTACAAGGCCTGCTGCGGCAAGTCCTGGAGCGGTTCCGCCTCGACGCTGTGCGCGGGCGCGCCGCCCTCCTCGCTCACCGCCTCCAGGGCTGTTGCCCGCGCTCGCCTGCCGAGCCAGCTCCTGAGCCGCAGGAAAGGCGCTTCGACCAGCAAGTAACTCAGCGCCGCGGCTGCCAGCGTCTCCAGGATGCAAAAGGGGAAGCGCAGCGCCAGCGGCGACGCCGTGCTGGTAAACAGCTGCTGCCAGACATACAAGCTGAACGAGATCGTGCCCACGAACACAAAGGCCTTGCTCCTGAGCAGGCGCGATATCCACAACTCGGGCCGCTCTACCACGGCAAGGATCAGCAGGCCGGCCGCCGCCGCCAGCGCCACCGGACCATAGGTCGCCGTCCAGATGCCGCCGGCCAGGGTGCCGATGACCGGCAGGCCCAGCAGCAGTGCCAGGATCAGCGCCGGCAACGCGAACGCGCCGGCAAAGCGTGCGTTCAGTTGCGCCTTCAGCCGCTCGCGGTCCAGCGCGATATAGCATCCCATCAGCACCGGGTCCACGCCCGTGTGCAGCATCAGCCCCAGCTGCCCGCGCAGCGAAGGCGTCGTGAAATAGCAGAGCACCCTCACCAGCGGCATCAGCATGATCACCAGCACCAGCCAACGCGGATTCCTGCCGCGCAGCAGCAGCAATAGCACTGGCGGCCACAGCCAGTAGAACTGCTCGTCCAGCGCCAGCGTCCAGAAATGGCCGAGCAGCCACGCGCCGGCGGGATGCACCATGTTGACGTTGCCCAGCCCGAGCATCTCGGAGTAATTCCAGAGGTGCGCGGCCGCAAACAGGAGCTGCCGCGCATCGACATCGATCAGCCCGACAATGCCGAACAGGCCCAGCGCGATCAGGTAGACATAGAAAGCCGGCCAGATGCGCAGCGCGCGGCGGCCATAGAAACGCATCAGCTTGATGGAGCCGCAGGCGCGCCACTCCGCCTGCAGCAGCTCCGTAATCAGGAAGCCGCTCAGCACGAACGAGATGAACACGCCGACGCCGCCGTTCGCGAAATACCGCAGCGGCGCGAGCAATCCCGTGTACCCCCCCTTGGCCATGTGCTCCGCATGGCTGATGACCACCAGCATGACCGCGACGCTGCGAAGCCCGGTCAGCTCTAGAACGCGACGGCTCATTTTTCCTACCCCTCAAGGTGTCGGGGGGCGCAGTACTCTGCCATGCCGCCCTCGCTTGCCGCCGCGCCACAACGCTCTGCGGCGTCGCGGTGGCCGCGCGCGGCGCGCGCAACCGATGGGCATGCGCAACGAATCTAGCTGGCCCCGCGGGCGCGCTCTGTGCGCCGGCATACCAAGTGCGTGCTAACGTGCAAGCATGACAAACGCGCGGCTACCGGTTCGGCGGCAAGGAGGCGGGCGCCATGGGATTCAAGGTCGGAATGACGCTGGCGGCGAAGGGCCTGCTCTTTGCGGCCCTGCTGTTTGGCGCGGCGGGCACGCTGGCCTGGCCAGCCGCCTGGGCCTATCTCATCCTGTTTTTTGGCGGCGGCTATTGGCTCACGCAACGCCTGGCGCGGCACGATCCGGCGCTGCTCGCCGAGCGCATGAAGATGCCGCTGCAACGCGGCCAGCCGTTCTGGGACAAGATCCTGCTGCCCTGCGTGCTCGCGGCGTGGATTGCCTGGATGGTGCTGATGGGCCTGGATGCGGTGCGCTTTCGCTGGTCCGCAATGCCGCTGTGGCTGCAGTGCCTGGGCGCGGTGCTGCTGGTGCTGTCATTTCTCGTGATTGACCGCGTGTTTCACGAAAACACCTTCCTCGCGGCCGTGGTCAGGATCCAGGCCGAGCGCGGGCACCGGGTGGTGTCGAGCGGCCCCTACGCCGTGGTTCGCCACCCGCTCTATGCCACCATGCTGGTGTTCCTGCCGGCCAATGCGCTGATGCTCGGCTCCTGGTACGGCGTGGCCGCATCGCTGGTGCTCATTGGCGCCATCGTGTTTCGCACGGCAATGGAAGACCGCGAGCTGCAGCGCGGCCTCAAGGGCTACGCGGCCTATGCGGCCCGGGTGCGATACCGGCTGGTCCCGTTCGTCTGGTAGCTCGCCAGGCGTCAGGCAGGCAGCCGGTCTTTGCTGCGGTCTATGCTGCGGTCTTTGCTGCTGATCGCAGGGGATTGCCGACGATCAGCGCATCGCAGCCTCAATGAATCTGCATTCCGCGCATGGCGTGGATGCGATCGTGATGCCACTGTATGCCCTCGTACTGGCGCTGCACCACCGCGCGGATCTCGGGCGGCATGTCCCTCGTCAGTGCCGACTGGTACTCGCGCTTTGCCGTTTCCTCATCGCGCTCGCACAGTTGCAGCACCGCATCGTCGTTGTGCGGCGCGATCACGTGCAACACTTCCATCCAGCCGCGATGCAGCGTGCCGCCCATGCTGCCGCGATCCCGGGGCTCCGCGCCCAGCGATGTCACCAGTGCCTGCAACTCCATCACCGAGGCGCGGCACGATTCCGCCGTGCCCGTGAGGATCGCGCGTATCTCGGGGTTATGCACCTCGCGGGCGCCGGTCGTGCAACTGAGCTCGCCGTCCTTGCCGACCTCGATCAGGTGGTTCAGGGTGCCGACGATTTGTCCTTGCGCGTTGGTCATGATGATCTCCTTGCCGGTCTTGCATGGACAGGAGCCCGTGCGAATTCTCGTGCGAGTTTTCGTGCGAGTTTTCGTGTGAACCCCCGCGTACATCCGCGCCGCACGCTACACGCCTGGCGTCGATGCCGGTCCGGGATTCAGGCCCCTGCTTCCTGTGCTTGCCTTGCCTGGTTGGCTTGCCGCGCGGCACTTGTGCTATTGGCTCGCGCGCTGGCAGCCGCGTGGACCAGCGCCGGGCGAGATAGGGGTGGGATTTCAGTATAGGAGGGCGTGCGGACTCGTTGGGGGAGCGCTGCCAGGTTTGTGCGCCGCAGCTTGCCGGAACCGACCCACATGCGCTTGCCTGCACTTTGCGCTAGCCAAGCCACAAAAAAACCGCAAAATCTGCAAACCGGCTGCCGGTAGATTGCACGCCATGGAGACCACATGAAGCCCGAGACCCGAATCCAGTACGCCCAACGCATGGAACCCGTCCTGCGGTGGCTGGCAAGCCACCCCGACGCCGACCCGCAGCTGTACCAACTGGCTGACCTGGCCTGCCTGTCGCCGTATCACTTCCATCGCGTCTATCGCGCCATGATGGGAGAAACGGTGAACGCCACGGTACAACGCCTGCGCATGCACCGTGCGGCGATCGCGCTGGCCGGTACCGAAGCTTCATTGCGTGATGTGGCGCTGCGTGCCGGCTACGAGTCGGACGCGGCGTTCAACCGGGCATTTGGCGCGGCCTTCGGCATCCCGCCGGGGCGGTATCGCGCAGCCCGCTCCGGTCCCTTCAATCCTCAGGAGCCAGGCATGTACCCCATCACGATCGAAACCTTTCCCGGCACCGTTCTGGCCACGCTGCCCCATCGTGGCAGCTATCAGGAAATCGGCCCGGTGTTCACCCGCATCTTCATGCTGGCGGCCAGCCGGGGCCTTGCCAGCCCGGACGCCATCGGCTTTGGCGTGTACTTCAGCGATCCCGAACAGGTGCCGGTCGCGCAACTGCGCTCGCTGGCCGGCCTGTCAATTGCGCCAGATGCCGACCTGGGCGAGGAACTGGAGCGATTCGAAATCCCGGCCGGCCGCTGCGCGATGCTGACCTACACAGGCCCCTACAACGAGATGAGCAAGGCGTACAACTGGATGTTCTCGGAATGGCTGCCGAGCAGCGGGGTCGTGCCGGCGGACTTTCCCATGTTCGAGCAATACGTGAACGATCCTCGCACCACGCCGCCCGCGCAGTTACAGACGCGGATCTGCCTGCCGGTGAAGTCGGGCCGGCGCAGGAGCGAGTGAGCGACCGCAACACACTAATTTAGAGGCCATTTCCAAAAGCTGCTGGCGTCGTTGCGTGGCCTTGGCCGATCCACTTGCACTGTCTGCGGCCGCGCGCGTAGCCAGCACCGCTTTTCGCTTCATTTATCGCCCAGCGCTCGCCCCGCCGCACGCCATTTGAGCGCATGGAATATGCGCCTAATTGGGCACACCCAGCCCGAGATGTCGTAGAGTGCCGGCTGTGCTTGCTGCCCGCCATCCCATGTCATTCCGATCCGCCAGCGCCTTCTTCGCCAGACTCATTCCCTCGATCATCTCCGACCTGCGCAGGATTGCGAGTCGTTCCCGCGGCGAAACGACAGTTGAGGATTTACAAGCCGAGGCCTGGTTGGTGGCGGATGAGTTGAGCAGGGATCGTGACCCGCCTCCGGACGCAGGTGACAAGGGATTTCATCAACAGATCCTGGGGCGGCTCTACAACCGCTTCGTGAAATACGCCGACAAGCGATTTCGCTTTGCCGTGCGCCTGGACGAGCAGCGCGACGATGACGACGGCGGCACGTTCGAGAATCCGGTCTTGGCTGCGCTTGAGGCGCCAGCGGCGTATGAACCCACTCAGGCGCTGGAGCTGCGAGAGGAAGAGCTCGCGCGTGAGACTCAGATGCGCGGTCGTTTTGCAGAGGCTGTGGCTTACCTACGCGTCTTCGACGCCATGAAGCAAGATCGACGCGCTATCGCGGATCGCCTGGCGATCGCGGTCTGCACCCTACGACGGCGCATGCATCGAGCGGAACGGATGGTGGAACGGCAACCTTCATTGTTCGACGGCGTGACGGTCATTTCTGGTGACTTCATTCCACCGCACAGAGCAAGGAAGTGCTGCGGCAAGAGCACCCTGCAGGACGGCAGCAAGAGCACCGCACAGGCACGCCTGTTTCCGCGCGCTTACGTTCCCCTGCGTCGACTCTAAAGGCGCCCGCGCGGCGCTGGCGCAATATCCATCTACGGCTTGGAGGGGTCCCCGTTTTGCGCGATCAGGTAGCCGGCATAGCGGGACAGTTCGAAGTCTTCCACCGCCCGGCGAGCCCCGGAGCCGATAGAGACCATTTTCCTAACGTGGCGAAAATGGTCGTCCGTGGCTTGTCCGGATCGAGTGCAGGCCTCCTTGGCCTTATCGATCACTCGTCGGAAACCCTCCCAGTTCGCCCATTGCAGGCGCTTGGCAACCCTCTACTTGCCGATACAAAACCGCGTAAAAATCGTCCCCAGCAGATCATCGCTGCTGAACTCGCCGGTGATGCTGTTCAGATGGTCCTGCGCCAGGCGCAGTTCTTCGGCGAACAGGTCCAGCGCCTGCGCCTCTTGCGCTGCGCGCTCTTCGGCCAGGTCCAGGTGCGATTGCGCGTTGCGCAGCGCGGTGAGGTGCCGCTCGCGCGCGAGGAAGGTGCCTTCGTTGCCGGATTGCCAGCCCACCAGCCGCAGCAACTGGCCGCGCAGCAGGTCGATGCCGGCGCCGGTGCGCGCGGAGATCCATACCTCGGCCGGGTTCGGGCCGATGGCGGCCACCACGTGTGGGCGATCGGCGCCGAAGTGATGCTCGCCTACCTTGGGCGCCAGGTCGATCTTGTTGACCACGCGCAGGATCGGCGAGCCCGGCGGCAGGTGGCCGCAGAGCCGGTCGTCGATGGCGTCGTCGATCTCCGACAAGCCGTGTTCCACGTAGTCGGCCGCGTCCACCAGGTGCAGCACCAGGTCGGCGCGGCCCACGGCTTGCCAGGTGCGCTCGATGCCGATGCGCTCGACTTCGTCGGTGGCGTCTTCACGCAGGCCGGCGGTGTCGATGATATGCAGCGGGATGCCTTCGATCTGGATGGTCTCGCGCACACGGTCGCGCGTGGTGCCGGGAATCGGCGTGACGATGGCGAGCTCCGCGCCGGCCAGCGCGTTGAGCAGCGACGACTTGCCCACATTGGGCTGGCCCGCCAGCACCACCGACAAGCCCTCGCGCAGCAGCGAGCCCTGCTTGGCCTGCGCCAGCACGCCGCCCAGCGCATCACGGATATTGGCCAACTGGCCGCGCGCGTTGGAGGCTTCGAGGAAGTCGATCTCTTCCTCGGGGAAATCCAGCGTGGCTTCCACCAGCATGCGCAGGTGGATCACCTGCTCCACCAGCGCGCGGATGGCGTCGGAGAACACGCCCTCCATGGAGCGCGCGGCCGAGCGCGCGGCGGCTTCGGTGCTGGCCTCGATCAGGTCGGCCACGGCTTCCGCCTGGGCCAGGTCGAGCTTGTCGTTCAGAAAGGCGCGGCGCGTGAACTCGCCGGGCTCGGCCAGGCGCAGGCCCATCTCGCGGCCGGCATCCAGGCAGCGCGCCAGCAGCATCTGCATCACCACCGGGCCGCCGTGGCCCTGCAGCTCCAGCACTTCCTCGCCGGTGTACGAGTGCGGCGCGGGGAAGTACAACGCCAGGCCGTGATCGATCGCTTTGCCGTGCGCATCCAGGAACGGCAGGTAGGTGGCGTGGCGGGCTTTCAGCGCCTGGCCACACACGGCCTGCGCAATCGCGCTCACGTCGGGGCCGGACACGCGCACCACGCCGATGCCGCCACGCCCGGGCGCGGTAGCAATGGCGGCGATGGGCGTGGTGCGAGCGGAGCGAGGCTGGAGGGAGTGGGTTGCGGTCATGGCGGTCGTGGCAGTCATGGCGATATTGTCGCAGATCGATCTGGCGCAACCGTGGTACCTGGCGCATCCGGCGCATCCGGCGCATCCGGCACATCCGGCACATCCGGCACATCCGGCACATCCGGCACGTGCGCTGCATCTGCTGCATCCGCAGCGGGCATGTTCAGGCACTCCATCATCAGGCGGCGTGCCACGGCGCCGTCGATCAGGTCACCCAGGCTGCCTTGGCGCTTCACCAGCTTGCCGTGCAGGCGCTTGGCATAGCGCTTGGCCAGTACCGGCTCCAGCGCCTCGATCACATAGCGCAGCCGTTTGCTGCCAAGGCGAAAGCGATGCACGCGCGCCAGGTCTTGCGAGCGCGCGGCACGCGCCAGCGACTTCACGCGCTTGCACGCGCGGCGCAAGCGCCGGCGCGCAAACACTGCCAGCCGGTCCTGCGCGGCGGCGCCCGCCCGCGGCGCGCCGCCCGCGCCCAGGTGCGTGAGGTCGCGGTGCAGCACGGGCAGTGGCCAGTGCTGGTGTTCAGTGAGTTGCGCCAGCATGGTGGCGCGTGCGTAGTGGCGGCGCGTCATCGCAGTGTCATGCACCGCCAGCAGCACCGGATCCTCGGGCTGCAAGTCCAGCGCCGGGCGCAAGGTCGCGCTGATGAACACGTCCCAGTCGCGCACATCGCTGGCGGCCTGCGCCAGCTTGCGCAGGCAATCATCCCAGCGCGCGCGGATGGCCTTGGGCAGGGCCGGGGCAAATGCCCAGCATACGGCGCGCAGACGCCGCACCGCCACGCGCAACGCATGCACATCATCAGGATGGTCGCGCCGGTGCAAGGCATCCAGCTGATCGGCAACCGCCACCAGGCCCGCATCGCCGAGCGCGATGAAGGCATCGATGGCGCGCATGCGCGGGTGCAGCTGCATGGGAAGGTTGGCGGCGCGCATGGCGTATCGGCGTGGGCATAACTACCGGAAGCTACCGGAACAGCCTGATCTTGCGCAGGCCGGCTTCAGGGCATGTTTCCGGGCACGATTCAGGGCACGTTCTAGGGCACGTCTAACCAGTGTAGGCGATTGTGCCGGTTGCGCCGCACTCCATTGACAGCCTGCGCGCTTCGGGTTGCAATGCGTGCAGGCAACGCCAGCCGGCCAGCCATCACAAGGCCGTACCCGATCACCACCAGTGCGAGGAGCAGCGCCATGTCCACCGAACAAGAACGCCTTTTGCTGCGCGACACCATCGAGGCCGGCTTTCGCCAGGCTGCCTTTGTCGCCGACGTAGGCATCCGGCTGGTGGATTGCGGGCCAGGCTGGTGCGAGAGCGAACTGCTGGTCACGCCCCGCCACCTGCAGCATGGCGGCATCGTCCATGCAGGCGTGCAAGCCACCATCGCCGAGCACACCGCCGGCGCGGCTGCCAGCACCATGCTCGACACCGGGCGCCATGTGGTCACCGCCGAATTCAAGATCAACCTGCTGCGCGCCGCCCGCAGCGATCGCCTCACCTGCCGCGCCGACGTATTGAAATCCGGCCGCTCCATCATTGTGGTGGAGGCCGATGTCTTCGCCAGCGTGCACGGCGAGGCGGTTCTGGTCAGCCGCTTCAACGCCACCATGAGCGTGCTCGACCTGGCCTGAGCCAACACTGGGCCAACACATAGCCAACGCCGGACTACAAAAACACCCTAGGAGAAACTGCAAGATGATCGATCACACAGGTGTTGTCGTCAGCGATTTCGCCAAGAGCCGGGCCTTTTACACCGCGGCGCTGGCCGCGCTCGGCTTCATCAAGAACATGGAGCTTCCCGCCAGCGTGACCGGCCACACCGACGTGGCCGGCTTCGGCCCGCCCGAGAAGCCCGAGTTCTGGATCAGCAACGGCACGCCCAACCAGCCACCGCTGCATATCGCCTTTCGCGCGGACTCGCGCTCGCAGGTGGATGCCTACTACCAGGCCGCGCTGGCGGCCGGCGGCCGGGACAACGGCGCACCGGGTTTGCGCCCGCACTATCACCCGAATTACTACGGCGCCTTTGTGCTGGACCCGGACGGCCACAATATCGAAGCGGTGTGCCACGGGCCTGAGTGATACGGGGGCGCCTGCGCCAGCTACATCGTGCCGCACCGCATGGCCAGCTACGCCGCAACGATGCTCAAGCTGCCGCTGGCGGGACTGGCGATGGTGCGGGAGACAGCGGGCAAGCGGCTGGATTGACGAGACGGTCCGATGGTTGCGGCGGTCACTTACCGTCTGGCAAGCGCTCTCGCGACGACAGACCTGGCCCTCATCCCCGAGCGCTGCGCACCCGCGCTCGCAGGGCGTCGAAGTAGTCGCTATCGACCGGCGCAGTCGGCGCCGAATCGGCACCCGCCAATAACAGGCCGCGCAGGTGCTGGCGATCCTGATCCTTGCGGATCAGCTCGCGCACGTACTCGCTGCTGGAGCCGTAGCCGCGCTGGTTGACTTGCTCATCGACAAAGGCCTTGAGCGTGTCAGGCAGAGAGATATTCATTGTGCTCATGGTTTCATGTTAGCGCCACCTGGCGAAGCACGCTGCGGAAAAGCAAAATCCCCCGCAAGCCGGAACTTGCGGGGGATTTCAGTGAGGCCGCCATTGACGCTTTGAGCGACCTCATGTGCCAAGCCGGCGCGGGTTTGCCACCCGCCGGCCCAACTTCAACTTCAGCTCTTGGCCACCACGGCGGTCTTCGCCTTGTTCTTGCCAAGCATCCGGTTGATCTGCCATTGCTGCGCGATCGACAAGACGTTGTTGGTGACCCAGTACATCACCAGGCCAGCCGGGAAGAAGAAGAACATGAACGAGAACACCAGCGGCATGATCATCATGACCTTGGCCTGCACGGGGTCCGGCGGGGTCGGGTTCAGCTTGGTCTGCACGAACATCGACACGGCCATCAGCACCGGCAGGATGTAGAACGGATCCGGCACCGACAGGTCATGGATCCAGCCCAGCCAAGGCGCACCGCGCATTTCCACCGACGACAGCAGCACCCAGTACAGCGCAATGAACACCGGGATCTGGATCACGATGGGCAGGCAGCCGCCCAGCGGGTTGACCTTCTCGGTGCGGTACAGCGCCATCATCTCCTGGTTCATCTTCTGCGGATCGCCCTTGTGGCGCTCGCGCATCGCGGTCATGCGGGGCTGCAGGTCCTTCATCTTGCCCATGGACTTGTAGCTAGCCGCGGACAGCGGGAAGAACACCAGCTTGATCAGCACGGTCAGCCCGATGATCGACCAGCCCCAGTTGCCCAGCAAGCCGTGGATCTTCTCCAGCAGCCAGAACAGCGGCTTGGCCAGGATGGTCAGCCATCCGTAGTCCTTCACCAGTTCCAGGCCCGGGGTGATCTTCTCGAGCATGCGCTCTTCCTGCGGGCCGGCGAACAGGCGCGCATCGGTGGATACCGTGGCGCCCGGGGCGATGGCGCCCAGCGGCTGCTGCACGCCCACGCGGAACAGGTTGTTGTCGATCTTCTCGACGTAGAAGCTGTGCTCCTTGCCCGATTGCGGAATCCACGCCGAGGCAAAGTAATGCTGCACCATCGCCACCCAGCCGCTGCTACCGGCCGCGGGGACCGAAGCCTTGCCCTTGCCGATGTCGTCGAAGGTGATCTTGTGGTACTTGTCGGCGTCGGTGTAGATGGCCGGGCCGGTGAAGGTGCTATAGAACTGCGACTGCTCGACCTTGCTGCCGTCGCGCGTCAGTTCCATGTACAGCGTCGGCGAGATCGGCTTGCCGCTGTCGTTGGTCACGGCAAATTTCGTGTCGACAACGTAGCTGCCCTTGTGGAAGGTGTAGGTCTTGTCCAGCTTGACCCCGTCCTTCTCCGCCGTCAGCGTCACCGACACCTTGTCCGAGCCAGCCAGGTCGCGCGGGCCCGCCGAAGCGGTAAACACCGTGGTGTGGTTGGGCAGGTCGCCACCGATCAGGCCGGAACGGGCCATGTAGGTGCGGGTCTGGTCACGCTCGAACAGCACGACCGGCTTGCCGTCGTGGTCTTTGTGGTTCAGCAGTTCCAGGCGCGTCAGGATGCCGCCGGCGGTATCGATCTGGGCACGCATCACGTCGGTGCTGACCACGATCTTCTCGCCGCTCGGCTGGGCCGCGGCGACCGGCACGGACGCCGCAGCGCCCGCGGCGGTGCCGGCTGTTGCATTGGCCTTGGGCACGTCGCCTTGCGGGGCCGAAGCGCCGCCTGCGGTTGCCGGAGCCTGCTGCGTCGCGCTCGGGAAGAACATCGACTGGTGACCGTTGGCGCGCTGCCAGTTGTCGTAGAGCAGCACGAGGGCCATCGAGAAGATGACCCAGAGTATGGTGCGTTTGATATCCATGTCTCGCTGTGGTCGGGGGAAATCAGGGGCGGGGTAGCCGGATCGTGACTGGATGGCCAGTCGCGGGGCGAGCCCGGTCTTGCTTTGTTGCCGATGCCGGTGGCACCGGATCATACCCGCCATCCGTGAACGGATGGCAACGGCATAGCCGGCAAGCGGCCAGCCAGCTGCCGCGCCCTGCGCCATGGCACAGGATCGCTTCGCGGGCGTAATCGGAACAGGTGGGCAGGAAGCGGCACTGCGAGCCAAAAAACGGGCTCAGGGCGATCTTGTAGATGCGCAGCAGGGCAAGCAGGATTCGCTTCATGGCAGCGGGCCGGTCAGGCAGGAGCGCCCGAAGGCGGGACTTCAGTGGGCGCAGCCTCGGCGGACTTTGGCGGCGACACCCCGGAAGGGGCAGCAGGGCGCGGGGCCAGCGGCTTCACCGCCACCTCGAACAAGCCGGTCAGCTCGGCCAGGCACACCCGGCGTATCGCGGTGCGGCTGGCAAACTCCGCGCGCGGAAACTTGGCCTGCAGGCGCAGCAACACATCGCGGCCCGCGAGTTTGTCCTGCCGCTGGCGGAACAGTTCCCGCACCATGCGCTTGACCAGGTTGCGCTCGGCGGCACGCGCGGCGAACTTCTTGCCAACCACCACGCCCAGGCGGGCTTGCGGCAGGCCGTTCTCGCCCACGTACAGCACGAAATGCTGGCTGCGTCGGCGCGGACGCAATGCAAAAACGGATGAAAACTCATCCGTTTTTGTGAGCCTCGCGGCTTTAGGGTAGGCAAAGGTAGTCACGCTAGGCAAAGCGAGCGGAAAAGCTGTGCTTGGCTGCTGGCTACCGGCCGTCCAAAAGGCGAGGCGAGTGGCCAAGGCGGCGCAAGCTGCTGCACCGCCGTGGCCGGTCGCCAGGCCCTTAGACTGCCAGGCGCTTGCGGCCCTTGGCGCGACGCGCGTTGATGACGGAGCGGCCGCCGCGGGTCTTCATGCGCACGCGGAAACCATGGGTACGCTTGCGGCGGGTAACGGAAGGTTGGTATGTACGTTTCATGTTGCACTCTCTGGTTGATCTGGGCTCGCCCGGCTTCCGGCGTTAAGCCGGGCGCCGCCGCGTATGGTTCGCATGGGGCTGCCGCGGTTTGCGGTGTTGCCGACTGCTGTGGTGATCTTGCTGCCGGCCGTGTATCTCGCGAATCGATGGCACCGACGAATCGGACATCGACGCCGCGCGACGCAGTTGTGGGAGGGAATCTTGCCGGAGCGGACGCGTAAAGCCGTAAACCAGCCCAACCCATCCGATCCAACCCCATCAGCCTGCCCGGCCCGCTGCCTGTTCCGGCCAATCCAGCTGTTTCCAGCGCGTTTCAGCTTAGTCAAATACCAAGGATACGCACCGGTTTTGCACGGAACAGGTCAGACCCGGCGATGCGCATACGTGATCCCCTGCGGCATCGCAGAACCCGCCATTTAACTGAGTTTCGCGCGGCGTGTCAAGACTGCAGATGGTTTAGAGCCTTGTGAAGCACCCCTGCCTCAAAAACATGCAACAGGCCGTTGTATTTCATTGTCCACAATCGCCAGTGGGTAAGTTTTTTTCTTCGGGGGTGCCACCCGGGGTTGCCCAAGGTGAGCGAAGTCACTGTTTCGACTGGGTTTTCCCGTGTTTTGGCTACCCGGAAACCCGCGCCAGAACTAGGGTTGCGCACAACAATCCACTGCTTTTTCACAACTTATCCACAGACTTATCCTTTGTGGATAACTTGGGGTGGGGGGTACAATTCGGGTCCAAACACCACACGGGCTGCGTGGCGCAAGCGCAACCCGGGCAACACCCCTGGCATGCCGGACAACGGACGCGCAACGGGCAAGCGGCGATTTAGTCGCCTCGCTCGTCAGCGGCTCCCGCTTGTCGCGTCGATCACCATGGGGCCCGGGCTGCGGGGTCATTTGCGGATCGCTTGGCGATCGCGTTCAGGTTGCATGGACTAACGGCAAGGATGCCTCACACCGATCCTTGCCTGTCGTCTATTCGGCCGGGCTGTCCATGCACCGTGGCGAACACCGAACAACAAAACAATGCAAGATTTCTGGCAGGCAGCAGCCGCGCAACTCGAGCGCGAACTGACGCCGCAACAGTTCAAGACCTGGATCAAGCCGTTGGCGCCCGTGGGCTTCGACGAGCAAGCGCATGCGCTGCGCATCGCCGCGCCCAACCGCTTCAAGCTCGACTGGGTAAAGAGCCAGTTTTCCGGCCGCATCACCGCGCTCGCCTGCGAATACTGGGAAGCCAACGTCAGCGTTCACTTTGTCCTGGACCCCGCCGCCTCGGGCCGGGCTGCCGCCGGCTATCCGCAGCAGGCCGGCCAGCCGGGCCAGCCCGGCATGCCTGCGCAGCACGCCGGCCCCGGCTATCCGTCCGGCCAGCCGCTGTCGCAGAACTTCGGCCAGCCCGGTATGCAGCCGGGCCAGGGCGGCCAGGGCTACGGCCCCATGAGCCAGGCCGGCGGCCAGCGTGGCGGGCAAGCGCCCTACCCTGGCAATGGCGCCAATGGCAGCAATGGCGGCAACTATCCCGGCAGCGCCAACCAAGGCAACATGGGCGGCATGGGTGGCGAGATCGTCGACATCGACGTGCCGCAGCTCGACCCGGCCGAAGCCAGCGCCCGCTCCTACCGCGTGCAGCCGTCGCAGCAGCCCATGCAGGGCGGCCACCCCGGTAACCAGGGCGGCCAACAGGGGCATCAGGGGCATCCGGGCCACCAAGGGCACCCGGGCCAACAAAGCCACCAAGGCCACCCCGGCAACCAGCATGGCGGCCAGCAGCAGAACGACTCGGTGCACGAGCGCTCGCGCCTGAACCACATCCTTACCTTCGACAACTTCGTCACCGGTAAGGCCAACCAGCTCGCGCGCGCCGCCGCCATCCAGGTGGCCAACAACCCCGGCAAATCCTACAACCCGCTCTATCTGTATGGCGGCGTAGGCCTGGGCAAGACCCACTTGATCCACGCCATCGGCAACTTCATGCTGCTGGAGAACCCGCGCGCGCGCATCCGCTACATCCACGCCGAGCAATACGTCTCCGACGTGGTCAAGGCCTACCAGCGCAAGGCGTTCGACGAGTTCAAGCGCTACTACCACTCGCTCGACCTGCTGCTGATCGACGATATTCAATTCTTCTCCGGCAAGAACCGCACGCAGGAAGAGTTCTTCTACGCCTTCGAAGCCCTGATCGCCAACCGGGCGCAGGTGATTATCACCAGCGATACCTACCCCAAGGAAATCAGCGGCATCGACGATCGCCTGATCTCGCGCTTCGACTCCGGCCTCACGGTCGCCATCGAGCCGCCCGAGCTGGAGATGCGCGTCGCCATCCTGATGAAGAAGGCCGCCGCCGAGAACGTCAGCGTGCCCGAGGAAGTCGCCTTCTTCGTCGCCAAGCATTTGCGCTCCAACGTGCGCGAGCTCGAAGGCGCGCTGCGCAAGATCCTCGCCTTCTCCAACTTCCACGGCAAGGACATCACCATCGATGTCACCCGTGAAGCACTGAAGGACCTGCTGACGGTGCAGAACCGCCAGATCTCTGTCGAGAACATCCAGAAGACCTGCGCGGATTTCTACAACATCAAGGTCGCGGACATGTACAGCAAGAAGCGGCCCGCCAATATCGCGCGGCCCCGCCAGATTGCCATGTACCTGGCCAAGGAACTCACGCAGAAAAGCCTGCCGGAAATCGGCGAGCTGTTCGGCGGGCGCGATCACACCACCGTGCTGCACGCGGTGCGCAAGATCGCCGACGAGCGCAGCAAGGACGCGCAGCTCAACCACGAGCTGCACGTGCTGGAACAGACGCTCAAGGGCTGAGCGCGAGCGTGGCATCGCAGTGAAACAGCAATGAAACAGCAGTGAAGCAGCATTTGCCAGCCCCGTCACGCGGGGCTGGCATACTGTAGGGTACGCGCCGGGCAGGATCCGGCGCATGAATCAATCGGAAAGCAACACCGGGGCATTGCGGAACATTGCCATGAAAACGGCCTGGGCTAAGGCTTTGCGGTGAGTCGGGACGAGCGGGCGGAGGGGGCGGCCAGCGACAACAGTCGCCAGCCACCGAAGAAGTCTGAATTTGTGTCGCTTTGCGCACAATTTCACCCTCCGATCGCGCTTCTCCCGCTTCACCGCAGCGGCTTATCCTTGGTACAATGGCGAATAACTTGTTGATTCCAAAGCGTTTTGGAAGCGTTTTCGGAGCGTTTTCGGAAACTTCGCAGCAAGTTAGCGCCAGACAATACGCACCCGCGGTCGCTTACTACAAACGACGAAGGATAAATTCAATGCAATTGGTCAAAACCTCGCGAGACAATCTGCTGCGTCCGCTGCAAATCGTGAGCGGCATCGTGGAGCGCCGCCACACACTCCCGATCCTGGCCAACCTGCTGATTCGCAAGTCCGGGTCCAACGTATCCTTCCTCTCGACCGACATCGAGATCCAGATCACCACGCACGCCGAATGCGGCGTAGGCAGCGACACCGTGGCCACCACCGTGGCCGCCCGCAAGCTGCTCGACATCCTGCGCGCCATGCCCGACGGCGAAGTCGCCCTGTCGCTCAACGACAAGCGCATGACCGTGCAGTCCGGCAAGAGCCGCTTCGCGCTGCAGACCCTGGCCGCCGAAGAATTCCCCACGGTAGCCGAAGCCAGCGAGTTCGGCGCCTCCGTCAGCCTGCCGCAAAAGACCTTCAAGCACCTGCTCGCCATGGTTCACTTCGCCATGGCCCAGCAAGACATCCGCTACTACCTCAACGGCATGCTGCTGGTGGTGGACGGCAAGAAGGTCATGGCAGTCGCCACCGACGGCCACCGCCTGGCCTACTGCGGCGTGGAACTGGACGGCGAAGCCACCAGCGGCGAAGGCGCACCGTCGCGCCAGGAAGTGATCATCCCGCGCAAGACCATTCTCGAGCTGCAGCGCCTGCTGGAAGACAACGACGATCCCGTGCAAGTGCAACTGGCCGCCAACCAGGTCAAGTTCACCTTCGCCAACATCGAGCTGATCTCCAAGCTGGTCGAAGGCAAGTTCCCGGACTTCCAGCGCGTGATCCCCAAGGGCTACAAGAACGCCTTCGCCATCGATCGCGTCAAGCTGCAGCAAGCCCTGCAACGCACCGCCATCCTGACCACCGACAAGTTCAAGGGCGTGCGCTGCATCCTGGATACGCACGTGCTCAAGATCAGCTCCACCAACGCCGACCAGGAAGAAGCGCAGGAAGAGCTCGAACTCGACTACTCGGGCGACGCGCTCGACATCGGGTTCAACGTCACCTATTTGCTGGACGTGCTCGCCAACCTCAAGAGCGAGCAAGTCCAGGTCAGCCTCGGCGACTCCAATTCGAGCGCGCTGATCACCGTGCCGGAAGACGACAACTTCAAGTACGTCGTCATGCCGATGCGCATTTGATGAGCCGGTAACAAGGACCACAAGATACGCAAAACCGGAGCATCTAACGGCACACCACGGCTTGCGCAGCCGCCCCAAGGGCGCCGCGCAAGACCCGCCGCACCAGGGGCCGGATCGTCGAGATCCGCCCCTTTTGCCGTTTTTATGTAACCCGCTATGCGGCCCGATCCGGGCGCGCCCATCCGGGCGTGACGAGAGATCGCCGCATTCGCCGTGAGTAAGAGAACATGACCGAAGAGCAACAACCGCAATCGCAACCGCAACAGCAAGACAGCTACGGCGCAGGCTCGATCCAGATCCTGGAAGGCCTGGAGGCGGTGCGCAAGCGTCCGGGCATGTACATCGGCGACACGTCCGACGGCACCGGCCTGCACCACCTCGTATTTGAAGTGCTGGACAACTCCATCGACGAAGCCCTGGCCGGCTGGTGCACGGAAATCACCGTCACCATCCACAGCGACAACTCGATCTCCATCACCGACAACGGCCGCGGCATTCCCCCGCTCGTCAAGTTTGACGACAAGCACGAACCCAAGCGCAGCGCGGCCGAAATCGCCATGACCGAGCTGCACGCCGGCGGCAAGTTCAACCAGAACAGCTACAAGGTCTCCGGCGGCCTGCACGGCGTGGGCGTGTCCTGCGTCAACGCCCTCTCCAAGTGGCTGCGCCTGACCGTGCGCCGCGACGGCCAGGCCCACCTGCTCGAGTTCGCCCAAGGCGCCGTGCAGAACCGCCTGGTGGAAACCGTGACCGGCCCCGACGGCCAGCCGGTGGAAGTCTCGCCGATGAAGATCCTCGGCCCCACCGACAAGCGCGGCACCGAAGTCCACTTCCTCGCCGACGAAGAAATCTTCACCAACGTCGAGTTCCACTACGAGATCCTGGCCAAGCGCATCCGCGAGCTCTCGTTCCTGAACAACGGCGTGCACATCCGCCTGGCCGACCAACGCACCGGCAAGGAAGAAGACTTCGCCTTCTCCGGCGGCGTCAGAGGCTTCGTTGAATACATCAACAAAGGCAAGAGCACCCTGCACCCCAACATCTTCTACGCCAACACCGAAAAAGACGGTATCGCCGTAGAAGTGTCCATGCAGTGGAACGACGGCTACAACGAACAAGTACTCTGCTTCACCAACAACATCCCGCAGCGTGACGGCGGCACCCACTTGACCGGGTTGCGCGCCGCCATGACGCGCGTGATGAACAAGTACATCGAAGAAAACGAGATCGCCAAAAAGGCCAAGGTGGAAACCACCGGCGACGACATGCGCGAAGGCCTCGCCTGCGTGCTCTCCGTCAAGGTGCCCGAGCCCAAGTTCAGCTCGCAGACCAAGGACAAGCTCGTCTCCTCCGAAGTGCGCCTGCCCGTGGAAGAACTCGTCGCCAAGGCACTCGGCGACTTCCTGCTGGAAACCCCGGTAGACGCCAAGATCATCTGCGGCAAGATCGTCGACGCCGCCCGCGCCCGCGAAGCCGCCCGCAAGGCCCGCGAAATGACCCGCCGCAAAGGCGTGCTCGACGGCATGGGCCTGCCCGGCAAGCTCGCCGACTGCCAGGAAAAAGACCCTGCCCAGTCCGAACTCTTCCTGGTGGAGGGTGACTCCGCAGGCGGCTCCGCCAAGCAAGGCCGCGACCGTAAGTTCCAGGCCATCCTGCCCCTCAAGGGCAAGATCCTGAACGTGGAACGCGCCCGCTTCGACAAGATGCTCTCCAGCCAGGAAGTGCTCACGTTGATTACGGCGCTTGGCACCGGCATCGGCAAGGACGACTACAACCTCGACAAGCTGCGCTACCACCGCATCATCATCATGACCGACGCGGACGTGGACGGCTCCCACATCCGCACGCTGCTGCTCACGTTCTTCTACCGCCAGATGCCCGACATCATCGAGCGCGGCCACGTGTATATCGCCCAACCGCCGCTGTACAAGATCAAGCACGGCAAGGAAGAGCGCTATATCAAGGATGACAACGAGCTCAACGCCTACCTGCTGCGCCTGGCCATGGAAAAGGCCGCCCTGGTCAACCCCGACGGCAGCGAAGTCGCCGGCGACGCCCTGACCGAACTGGCCCGCCAGTACCAGCTGGCCGAAGCCGTGATCGGCCGCCTGGCCCGCATCGTGGACAGCGACGCCCTGCGCGCCATTGCCGACGGTATCGAACTGGACCTGGACAGCGCCGCCGCCGCCGAAGCCTCAGCCACCGCGCTCAAGGCCAAGCTGTCGGAAATGCACGCCAAGACCCTGCTGGGCGCCGCCGTCAATGACGACGGCACCGCAGATGTCTACGCACAGTTTGATGAGAAGACGGACAAGCACCGCCTGATGATCGCCCGCCGGCATCACGGCAACGTGCGCCTGTCTCACCTGGACGCGGACTTTGTCCACGGCGCGGATTACGCTGCGCTGTCGCTGGCCGCCAAGACCTTCCAGGGCCTGATTGCGGAAGGCACCAAGGTGCGCCGTGGCGAGGGCGAGAAGCTGCGCGACCAGACGGTGAATGACTTCCATGCTGCTATGCAGTGGTTGTTGGGTGAGGCTGAGCGTGGGGTTTCTCGTCAGCGGTACAAGGGGCTGGGGGAGATGAATCCTGAGCAGCTGTTTGAGACTACGCTTGACGTTACTCAGCGCCGTTTGCTGAAGGTGCAGATTGAGGATGCTATTGCGGCCGATCAGATTTTTACTACGCTGATGGGGGATGAGGTTGAGCCGCGTAGGAATTTTATTGAGAGTAATGCGTTGGTGGCTCGGAATATTGATGTCTAAAACCGACGTACAGGCGTAGGGCGCCAGAGTAATTGCGACTGGCGCCAAAGTTTTGCGACTGGGGAACGTTAGTAATTGCGACTGGCCTAGACACGCGTAACGACGCGGGCGAATATCTACCATATGGACGAGAGTTCGATTCCCGAATGCGCCACCACTACACAAGCCCCAACCGTTCGCGGTTGGGGTTTTTTCTTGCCTGCTCGCGCCAGTTCCCGCGTACTCGTGCGGGCTATGGCCCTTGAGGTTCAGGAGAGTCCACGGCACGGTACTGAGCTATGTGCGTCACTTCCTGGAGCCGCGCCTGGGAACTGAACAGCCCGTCATCATGACCTTCAATCCGTGGTGGTTCCGCGCCGCATCATGGGCTGACACTCTGGCCCGCCGTGCGCGGGCTTTTTCTGAGCAGGTTTTCCGCAAACGTCGTGCCGCGGCGGTTTGCCATGCTACGATAGCATATTGCTAGCAAACCGCTAGCGTTTTGCTGGTGGGAAAACACAATGGCCGTTGTCAAATCTCAAGTGGTGAGTGTCAGGGTGGAGCCGCACATCAAGGCGGCACTGCAGTCGGCTGCCGAGCGGGAGATGCGTAGTCTGGCGAACATGGTGGAAGTGATGGTGGTGGCTTACTGCCGCATGCAAGGCTATCCGCTTGATGGCGTTCCCGTAGATGCGTTACCCAACGCCATGACGCAGCGAGAGCCGCATCGTGACTGAGTCGCGCGAGCCGCTTCTCTCCCAATTGGGGTTCCGATTTGGCATTAATGGTCCGCATGCCGCTCGGACTATGATGCTGGACGACCTGTGCGCGCTCCTGGCACATACTCCACCGCATGCCACGCGTTCGGATTATGTTGCTGCGGTGATCGACGACAATGTACTGGGCAAGCCCACTCGCAAGGCGCGAGAACTCGCGCTGCGCCACCTTGCGATGCTGTACGCGTTGGATCCCGTCAATCCTATTTTTCGTGCACTGCGCCGACTATGGCCGTTGGAGGAAGCCGCGCAACCGCTGCTTGCCCTGGCCGTTGCCCTGGCACGTGACCCGCTGCTGCGTGCTACTCAGTCGTTCGTTCTGGCGCAATCCCCAGGGGCTGCTGTCACGCGCGAGGCTGTAGAGGACTTCCTCCGCGTCAGCCACCCGGACCGCTTCAGCCCCGCATCGCTGAAATCCTTCGCACAGAACGTCGCCGGCACTTGGACCGCCGCCGGCCTGCTGCATGGGCGCGTGCGCAAGCTGCGAGCCGTGCCTCAGCGGCACCCTGAATCCATCGCGCTGCTGTTGTTCCTGGGCTACCTTGAAGGCCGTACTGGCCAGCGGCTTTTCTCGTCCGAGTGGATGGCCTTGCTGGGGTGCTCAGCAGATGAGATGGGCGCACTTGCAAACTCGGCGTCTCATCGTGGGCTGCTCGTTTTTATGAACGCAGGTGGCGTGAAGGAAGTCCGCTTTCCTGGTTACCTCACCCCCGAAGAAGAACAGATTCGTCAGGAGGCTTCGCATGTCGTCTAAGGTCGCCAAACTGGTATCCGCCTACCGCCAACACCTCACGGTGCCCTGGCAGGCAGGACTCGCGGCCATCCAGCGCGTCATCTTCGCGGTCTACGACAAGACCGACGAGTTGCGCCTGCGTGCCAATGTCGGCGAGTTCGAGCTCGCTACGCAGCAGGCCGGCAAGCAATGGTTGCTGTTGGATGTGACGAACGCCTTTCCCGAATGGATGGCGGCGCAGGAATACCGCGACGCCTACTTCGAGTCACCCGAGGACTTGGCGGGCTACCTAACCGGCGAACTTACTGAATTCGTGGCAGACCTCAACACCAAGCTGAAGGCCCGCATCGCCGCCGAAGCCGGGCCCGATACCGTAGTGGCATTGTTGGGGGTTGGCACTATTTTCGGTTTGGCGCGCGTTTCGTCAGTGGTCGAAGGTATCAAAGAAGCCGTCCGGGGACGGCTTTTGGTGTTCTTCCCCGGTGAGCACCATCCCGAGAACCACACCTATCGTCTGCTGGATGCTCGCGACGGCTGGAACTACCTCGCGGTACCGCTCTTCGCCCAAGACTGAGAATCTGATACCAAGAACAAGATTAAGGACCGCCATGCTGAATAGGGACATTTACAACAAGCCCCCGAAGGAAAACCGCCTCGTTAACAACGGCGTTGCTGAAGTCTCCGAAGACCACTCCGATGCTGCCCAAGCCATCCTGCGCTACGAGCTGGAGACCTTCGTCTGCGACGGCCAGTACGAGAAAGGTCTGGAGACCATCCTCGACAAATTCCTGCTCAATCTGGATGCGGGTAGCGAACAGCCAGGCGTCTGGATTTCCGGCTTTTACGGCAGTGGTAAATCGCACCTAGCTAAGATGCTGCGTACGCTCTGGACCGACTATCAGTTCGCTGACGGCGCCACTGCCCGCAGTCTGGCCAAGCTACCTACTGGTGTATTTGAGCATCTGAAGGAACTCAGCACTCAGGGCAAACGCTATGGAGCCTTGCACGCGGCAGCAGGCAAGCTCGGCGCTGGTGCTGGCGACAAAGTGCGGCTAGCCTTGCTCGGCATCGTATTCAAGTCCAAGGGACTGCCGGAGCAATACAACCAGGCACAGCTTGTCCTGTGGATGCAGCGCGAGGGTATTCTGCCCACGGTGGAAGCCGAACTCCACGCGGCTGGTCGCTCGCTGCCGCAGGAGTTACCGCACATGTACGTGTCCGGCCACCTAGCCAAGGCGCTGCTAAAGGCCCGGCCTGACCTTGCCCACACCGAGGCCGACGCCCGCAAGCTGCTCAAGGAACAGTTTCCTCAGGTCACCGATGTCACCAGCGAACAGATGACCACCGCGATTGCCGATGCCCTGTCGGTAGATGGTAAGTTTCCGTTGACTCTGGTTGTCCTGGACGAGGTGCAGCAATATATCGGGGCCGATGCCGAGAAGGCGTTCCAAGTGCAGGAGGTCACTGAGACCCTGTCCAAGCACTTCAATGGCAAGCTGCTCTTCGTTGGCACCGGGCAGTCGGCGCTCTCCGGCATGCCCAATTTGCAGCGGCTGATGGGCCGTTTCCCGGTGCAGGTGATGCTCGGCGATTGGGACGTTGAGAACGTCACTCGCCAAATCATTCTTGCCAAGAAGCCTACCGCCCAGCCCGAGGTGGAGCATGTCTGGCGCGCCAATTTGGGCGAAATTTCGCGTCACCTGCGCGGCACCAAGCTCGAGCACGTCACCGACGACGAAGACGTGATGACCTCGGACTACCCCCTGCTGCCCGTGCGCCGCCGCTTCTGGGAACGAGTGCTGCGCACCATCGACACTACTGGTACCGTGTCCCAGCTGCGTAGTCAATTGCGTGTGGTGCATGAGGCCGTGCTGGCCACCGCAGATGCGCCGCTGGGCCACGTGGTTTCGGGTGACTTCCTCTACGACCAGATTGCCGCCAACCTCGTCTCCACCGCCCAGCTGCCCAAAGAAGTGTTCGAGAACGTCCAGCGCTTCGCCGTTGGCGATGCCAATAGCCAACTCAAGGCTAGGCTGCTCAAACTCATCTATCTGGTTAACAAGCTGCCCGCCGATGCCGCGCTCGACATCGGCCTCAAAGCAACCGAAGATGCATTGGCCGACCTGTTGGTAACTGACCTAGCCGCTGGCTCTGCGGAGTTGCGCAAGAAACTGCCCGAATTGCTGCATGAGCTGCAGAACAAGGACCGCCTCATCATGGCCTTGGTTGGCGGTAGCGGCACTGAGTACCGCCCACAGACTCGCGAATCCAGCGCTTGGTACGACGAGTTCCGTGCACAGGACGCCGAACTGAAAGCCGCGCCACAGCGTCTGGAGCAAAAGCGTGCCGACCTGCTGAAGGCCCGCTTTGGGGAGGTGCTGAAGAAAGTGCGTGTAGTGCAGGGCAAGGACAACGTTGAGCGTCGCCTCACACCCACCTACGGCGAGGCCCTGCCCAAGGACAACACCCAGAACCTCTACCTTTGGATGCAGGACGGCTGGCAGGCCGAGGAGAAGTCCATCGTCGCAGAGGCCAAGTCCAAGCCTGCCGACAACCCGACGCTCTTTGCCTTCCTGCCTGCGCAGCACAAAACTGAACTTACCAACGCCATCGTGGCGCTGGAAGCGGCCCGCACCACGCTGCAGAGAAAGGGCAGCCCATCTACCGAGGAGGGGCGCGATGCACAGCGTTCAATGGAGAGTCGCCAGCGCACCGCCGAGAAGGAGCTTACCGAGCTGCTGGACCAGCTCTTTGGTGGAGTGCGCGTATTCCAGGCCGGCGGGCAAGAGGCGTTAGATGGCAACGACTTGGCCGACCGCATCAACCGCGCGGCCAAGGCTTCCGCTATTCGTCTATACAGCCAGTTCGACGCTGCCGACCATGACCAATGGAGCAAGGTGCTCGACGAGGCGCGCAAGGGCAGCCTTGAGGCCCTCAAGGCCGTGGGCCACAGCCAGGAAGCCGACAAGCACCTTGTGTGCCAAAAGCTGCTTAACTTCATCGGTCCCGGCAAGAAGGGCGCGGAGATTCGAGACAATTTCGAGGCCCCGCCTTATGGCTGGCCGCGCGATGCCATCGATGGCGCGCTATACGCCTTGCTGGCGGCTGGCCACCTCAAAGCCAGCGATACGACTTCCAAGCCGGTCGATGCCAAGAGCCTTGACCGCGCCAAGCTGACGCAGACGACTTTTCAGCGTGAGAGCGTCAACATCACGCCACCGCAGCTTATCAAGATTCGCTCGCTGTTCAGTACGGTAGGCGTGCCGTGCCAGCCAAAGGAAGAGTTAGCCAAGGTACCTGCGCTGCTGGCCAAGCTACGTGATCAGGCAGCCAGGGCTGGCGGCTCCCCCCCCGCGCCAGAAACGCCCAAACTCGCGCTCGTTGAATCCATTGAAGGCCAATCAGGCAATGCGCAACTGCTGGCGCTCTTTGACGGCTTTGATGAAATCGTTGGCCTGTCCAAGTCCTGGACTCAAACAGCGGATGCTATCGCTAAGCGCCTTCCCATTTGGCGCCAGCTCACTGAACTGTTGCGCTACGCTAAAGGCCTGGGCCCATATGCTGCGCTGAAGGCTGAAGTGGATGCCATCGAAGCTCAGCGCAGTCTGCTGGCCGAGCCCGACTCGGTGCGCCCACTGCTGGACAAGGTTGTGGACCTATTGCGCCAAGCACTCAAGGCCAAGCTCGATGAGTTCCAGCGGACCTTTTTGCCGCACCTAGCTCAACTGCAGGCCGACGCCGACTGGGCCAAACTCACAGACGCTCAACGTACCGAGCTGACTCAGAACCACCACTTGGCCGCACCGATTGCAGTGACATTGGGCACGCCCGAGCAACTGCAGGACGCGCTCGACGAGTGTGACTTCGACCACTGGGTGGCGAAAACCCAAGCCTTGTCGAGCCGCTTTGAGGCGGCCCGGCATGCAGCTGTGCAACTGCTCAAGCCAAACGTTGTCCACGTGACCGTCCCGCGCCGAACCCTGAACGATGAGGCAGAACTGGCGGCCTGGCTGGCGGAGGTTGAGGCCTTGTTGACTGCGAAGCTCAAACTGGGGCCGGTGGCACTTTGAGACTCATAAAGCGGAAGGACGGGGCAACTGTTAACTGTTGCTCGGAACCCGCGTCACGTCGCAAATAAGACATAGACATATGCCGACACACAGCATCCATAGCCGACCGCTGGCCAAAACACTACGCACTCAGCTCGAGAATACCGTCAAGGCGGCCCGCGATATTGCGGAGAAGGGCGCTCGCGCCGTGCTGACCCAACTGGCGGTGGCGGAAGGCAAGGCGCCCGACTACCTGACTGACGAACTTAAGGCGCTGCGCCGCCGCCTGCGTGCCCACGGCCGCGCCCTGGGTGATATGAAGGCCACTGACGACACCGAAGGCGTTCAGCACCTGGTGTGGGAAGTGGCCTATGAGCATTGGCACCGCATGCTCTTCGCGCGCTTCCTGGCCGAAAGCGGCCTGCTGATGTGGGAGCCGGGTGCTCCGGTGTCGTTGGACGATTGCCGAGACATGGTGGACAACCACCCGGACATGGCGCTGGGCGCCAAGAGCAATTGGGAGCTGGCCGGCAAGCTAGCCGCCTGCATGCTGCCGCAGGTATTCAAGCCCCAGAACCCGGTGTTTGAGCTCGCCTTTGCGCCCGAGCATCAGCGGGAGCTGGAGCGTCTGCTAGCCACGCTGCCCACGGAGGTGTTCAAGGCCAGCGACAGCCTCGGCTGGGTTTACCAGTTCTGGCAGACAAAACGCAAGGACGAGGTAAACGCGACGGGCGACAAGATTGGCGCAGACGAACTGCCCGCAGTTACCCAACTCTTCACCGAGTCCTACATGGTGGACTTCCTGCTCCACAACTCGCTTGGCGCCTGGTGGGTGACGCGCCACCCGAACAAGACCTGCCCGGTGCCGCTGACCTATCTACGCACCCTGGGGGATGGCAAGCCCGCCGCCGGCAAGTTCGAAGGCTGGCCCGACCGTCTGGAAGACTTCAAGCTGCTCGACCCTTGCTGCGGCTCGGGCCATTTCCTGGTGGCAGCATTCCTGATGCTGGTGCCAATGCGCATGGAATCCGAGGGGCTGAGCGCCATGGACGCGGTGAACGCAGTGTTGGCCGACAACCTGCACGGTCTGGAGTTGGACGCCCGCTGCGTGGAAATCGCCGTCTTCGCACTTGCGCTTGCTGCCTGGCGCTTCCCAGATGAAAACGGTGACCCGCTGGGCGTTCGTGCGGGTATGTCTGCGCCGCAAGTGGCCTGCTGCGGCCTGAAGGTGGCAGCCAAGCCCGAGGACTGGACGGCACTGGTGCCGGATGACGCGCCCAACGCCGCCTACCTGCGGCAGGAACTAGCCTTGTTGCACGCTAGCTTCGCTCAGGCGCCCCTGCTGGGCAGCCTGTTGGATCCGGCGCGTAGCCTGAAGAACGACCTGGCCATGTCGAGCTTCGAGACCTTGCGCGAGTTGCTGGAGCGCGCGTTGGCTGCTGAGCAGCCAATGAGGCTATGGGGTCAGGCCGGCGAGTTGCAGGACGACTCCTGGGACTTGGCCCTGACTGCTCGGGGCTTACTGGACGCTGCTCGGCTCCTGGATTCTCGCTACGACTTGGTAGTAACCAACGTACCGTACCTTGTTAGAAATAGGCAGACCGAGTTCCTGAAGGCGTTCTGCAATGCGAATTTCTCTGATGCTAGACAAGACCTGGCAAATGTCTTCCTGGATAGATGCATTGAACTGACCGGTGCAGCGGGCGTTGTTCAATTGGTTATGCCTCAGAACTGGCTATTCCTTTCTAGCTTTAAGAAGCAACGCCAAAGTCACCTAACACAGCACACCATTCAATTGGTTGCACGACTAGGCGCTGGAGCATTCGAGACAGTAAGTGGTCAGGTAGTCAACGTAATTCTCTTGACAGAAAGCCGGCGGCCGCCGTCACCAGACCATGTGATGCGCGGTGTTGATGCGCGTGAAGAGGTGACGGCGATAGATAAGGCGAGAGCGCTCGTAGATTCGGATGTAGTGTCAACAAAACAAAAGCTACGACTGCATGGTGACCATGTAATCTCGTTCGAGAGTGATACCGGCCACAAGCAGCTTCGCGAGTACGCTGAAATTTATGAGGGTTCATCTCGAGGAGATTTTGAGAGATTCGATAGATTCTTCCATGAGCTGCAGGCAATAGATGGCTCAGTCTGGAGCTCCTTAGTGAATTCCCCAGATGAGACGGCTCTTTACTCGGGCCGGGAACTGGTAATTGAGTGGCGTAATGGTGAAGGTTCACTAGCTCAGAGCGGAGGCGCCCGGATTCGTGGTAAGAATGCGTGGGGGAAGAAATCCATCTTTGTCGCTCGAACTGGCGACTTCAGGGCAACTGTATGCAATGGGGAAATACATGCTCAGAATGGCGTTGCAATCATTCCGCGGCAGCACAAAGACCTCGCCGCTATTTGGTGCTTCGTTCGAGATGATGGATTTAGGGAGGCTATACGTCGAATCAACTCGAAGATAATTGTTCCATCTGGCGCAATATTCTCGGTTCCCTTTGACGCTGAGCACTGGAGAGATTTTGCGGCTCGGGAATTTCCTGCGGGTCTGCCGCGAGTCTTTTCGAATGACCCGACACAGATAATTTTCCACGGACACCCACAGCAGGCCACCGACCCGTTGCAGGTGGCAGTCGCTCGTCTTGCCGGCTACCGCTGGCCAGCCGAGACCGATGCGTCAATGGAATTGGCCGATGAGGCCCACACCTGGATTGCCCACTGTGAGAGTTTGGCCGAACACATCGACGATGACGGCATCCTCTGCCTGCCCTCGGTGCGCGGCGAGCCGCCCGCGCACGAGCGCTTGCTCAGGTTGCTGATTGCCGCCTGGGAAACGGTGCAGCCTGGTAGCTGGAAGCCAGCTGTTCTCGACAAGATGCTGGCCGATGCGGACTGCGCCAGCAAGGGCCTGGATGTCTGGCTGCGTGACAAGTTCTTCGAGCAACACGCCAAACGCTTTCACCACCGCCCCTTCATCTGGCACGTGTGGGACGGCCTAAAAGACGGCTTCGCTGCACTGGTGAACTACCATCAACTCGACGCCAAGAACCTGGAGCGTCTCATCCACACCTACCTGGGCGACTGGATACGCCAGCAGGAGGCCGGCGTGCGCGACCACCTGGACGGCGCCCCCCAGCGCTTGGCCGCCGCGCAGGACCTGCAACGTCGCCTCAAGCTCATCCAGGATGGTGAGTTCGACGGCAAGGTTGGCTACGACATCTTCGTGCGCTGGAAGCCGCTGGCCGAGCAGCCCATCGGCTGGAACCCTGACCTCAATGACGGGGTACGACTGAACATTCGGCCGTTCATGACTGCCGAGGTGCTGCGCCACAACAAGAAGCCCAAGCTGAACATCAGCTGGGACAAGGACCGCGGCAAAGATGTGGAAAGCGCGCCATGGTTCAAGGTGTTCGCGGCCGAGCGCATCAATGACCACCATTTGACGGTGGCCGAGAAGCGCGAGGCCCGTGAAAAAGCAGGGCGGGGTTGACCATGGGCTTCTGGCACACCGGATACATTGAGTTCCATCAGTCCACCGGGCTGGAGGATATCGACTATCGGCCGCCACCGCCCGCCCGCTACGTCTGCGAGCAATGCACACAGCACTTCGCAGACATCGAGGCGCTGCGCCGCCACCGGTTCGAACAGCATCCGCTGCGGCAGCCCTCGCTCTTGGTTCGTGGCCGTGCTGTGGGCCAGTTGCCTTTGAAAGTGATGACTCCGCTGAAGCCGGCGGAAGTTGTCGTCGAGGACGCCACGCACTGCCGGGTCAACGGTCAGGCGGTAGCATCGGCCTCGCTGGGCACGCACTTGGCGGCCATGACCCAGGAGTTCGTCGACATCGAACTGGGCAATGAAGGTGCCTCCTCGCACTGCGTGCTCGACTTCCGCATCGCTGACGAGGCGCATCTGCTAGGTGTCGAGAGTTCCTTCCTGCGCATGGCACGCGACCATGTGTTGACCATCGACGCGGTGGCTCGCTTCATCCAAGACTGTCGTGGCTTTGCCAGCGCCATGCCCTACTGCGACGGCATCTGTCAGTATCTTTACGGGGTGATGGCCAAGGAACGGGCTCCGAACAGCGGCTTGCGGTCGGAGCAATATACTGAGAAGTTCCTGCAGGCGGCGGACACCCTATCGGGATTCGACCGCCCACTAGCGCGTAGTGTGCGCGCGTTGGTGGCCTTTCATTTCAACCAATTCGACGACGTTGCGTTGTTGGCTCCCGAAGGCGCGCTGCGGCATGCCTCGGGCGCCTTCGCGGGCCTACTGCATGGCCTGCCCTGGCACTTCGAGCTGGCCTTCGTCCCGGCGCCCGCAGGTGCAGTAGAGCACCTTCTCACCGACCAGGACACGCTGCGTGTGCTGGCGGACGCAAGCCATGGTCTGGTCCAACTGAAGGCGCTCGCCGACGAACTGCAAGTCCACCTGCGCCGAGCCCCCTCGGGCTACGACCGCCTCAAGCGCGCTTTGCTGGCCGCTGAGGCGCTGGCTGCCCGTGACGATGCGACGTCGCATGCTCAGGCACGCAAGCTGGCCCGCGAGTGGGTCGGCCCCGCCGACACCAGCGCTTGGGCCCAGGCGCTGCTGGAGAGACTAGGAACACCATGAACACAGACCCCAACAAGCGACAGGTCCTTATTATCAACGCCAAGACAGGTGAGTCGAGGCTTTCCGAACCGGTGCCAGTGTGGGCTCCTCGCGCAACGGGCGAAATAGTATCCGCGCCGCCTATGGCTGCAGCCGACTCGGCTCCGATGCCTTTAGCTGATGTGTCGTCAGCGGTCGCTACGAGCCCGTCAGGCACCGTAGCCCCGGAAGGGGTGACTCAAGTCCCCGCGACTGCGCAGGCATCCTCGGAGACTGCGGCCGGTGCTGCCGCGCAGAAGGGCGACGGACCGCCTAAAGCCAAACCGGACATCGAAACGCTGGAGCAATTCATCGCGTACACGTATGCCCGCAAGGGTCAGCGTGTGGCGCTGAAACCGAAGGTCGAGCGGACCATCGCTGGAAGCCCGCGCCTAGACGAGGCGGCCACTTCCCGTCTGATGATGTTGGCCGACGTAGATGTTCTCTTGTCGGTGCCTCGTCAGTTGTTGCTCGTGAGCCGTGAGGTGGAGGGCTTCCCGGCGTTGCGTGGGGCGCTCACATCGTTCGTGAAAGAAGTGATGCTGCGGCACCCGGCTTTCGCTGCCGCTGGTGCGCAGGATGCGGTGCGCAACCTGCCCGAAGGACCATCAATGGCTGATGCCATGGCCATTGTGGCTGGGTACGAGCCTAGGAATGTAGAAGGCAAAGGCGGGCTGAAGCCCGCCGACTTGCAGGCACTACGCCGCAACGCCACGCACTTGCTGGCGACCTGGTTTGCATGTAGTCGGGGGGTGAACTTTGAGGGCCTGGCATCGTTGCTGCTGCACTCGCTCTGGGGCCCCGGCGCGCGCGAATTGGTCGACGACAACGCCCGTCTGCGTGCCCTGACCGAAGTAGAGCAGCCCGCTGGGGTCGGTCTGGTCTGCCAACGCTTCCGCCAACTCGCTTCCGAGGCGCGCTCGGCGCAGGAGCGCGCCGAGCGCGACGCGGATACGCTGCGCTCGCAGGTGTCGCAGCTCGAAAAGCAGCTTGAGCAAACCAACTTGGCGCTCGAAGCCCGTACTGCAGAGTTGGAGGCGCTACGCGCCAGCACCGCTGACGAGTTGGCCGAGCAGCGGAAGCTGCACGAAGCCGAGCGAATGCATCTTCGGCACGAGTTGGAGCAACTGCAGGGCAGACTCGTGCGTCGGCTCGACGATAGCATCGAGATGCTTGAAGTGGGGCTTACTGCGCTACGTAACAAAACGCCGCGTATCGAGGTCATGCTTGAGCGCGCTGAGCATGTGGTTGACGCCCTGCGTACCGAGAAAAACAACCTGAAGGAGGAATGAAGGGATGGCCGGCAACAATTTTGTCTTGGGCTTCGATTTTGGGACGACGAACAGCTTGGCGTCGGCCGTCGTCGGCGACGCGGTCATCACCTTTCTGGACAGCGAGCAGCCGATACCCTCGGTCGTCAGCTTCGAGGGCGGCAAGGTGGAGGTTGGGCGGAAGGCTCACGACAAACTTACGAGCGCAGGCCTAGGCGTGCAGGGCAGCACGGTTCGTTCCCCCAAGACGCTGCTCGGGCGCGATGAACTCATTATTGACGGCGTCCGGCGGGACCCCGTGCAGATGGTCGAGTATGTGCTCGACCATGTGCGCCGCTTCGTGTTGCAGACCAAGGTTGGCCGCGACTTGAAGATGGACCGTGTCGTTGCGACCATCCCAGTCAACATGGACGGCCGGCGGCGTGCGCTGCTTCGGCAGGCTTTCAGGCAGGCCGGCATGAGCGTGGTGCAGTTCGTTCATGAGCCCCTGGCAGCTTTGTATGGCCACCTGCGTTCATCGGAAGGCACGGAGGACCTGGTCAAGCGTTACAACGGCAAGCTGCTGCTGGTCTTCGACTGGGGTGGTGGCACTCTGGACTTGACGCTGTGCCGCGTGCTCGACGGGTTGCTGGTGCAGGTGGCCAACGACGGCACCGATGAGGTCGGTGGCGACGTGTTCGATGAAGAGCTTCGCAACGAGGTGGAGCGGCGTTCGCATGCAGCGCAAAATCTGGGAGACGATGTGGAGGTGCTGCCAGAAGCCCGCAAGCGCCTGTTGCACGAGTGCGAGAAGGCCAAGATTCAACTGAGCGGCCGAAACACCTGGAACGTCTACGTCGACCCGTACTACCAGAGCGAGGAACAGGCCGACCTGCAGGTGACCCTGGCGCGCGACGACCTGCACGACATCGTGGGGCACCTAGTACGCAAGGGTGTGGCCCGCATCGAGCGGCTGCTGGAGCGCGAAGGCTATTCGACGGCGTCGGTGGAGCTGTGCCTGGCCACGGGCGGCATGGTCAACATGCCGCTGGTGAAGAACCGTCTCGACGAGTTGTTCGGGCCGGGCAGGGTCCATGTCTCGCGCAAGAGCGCGTCGGCCATTGCCGACGGGGCCGCCTGGGTCGCCCACGACCGGGCGCGCCTGCATCTGGCCAAGAACGTGGAGCTCACGCTAGCGCGAAATTCCTACCTGCCATTACTCCAGGCCGGCCTGGAGATGCCGCTGGAACGGGAGCAGCGAAGCGAGCGCTTCTCTCTCTACTGCGTTGACCCGAGCGATGGATTCGGGAAGTTCAATCTGGTCAGCCCGCATCGACCTGGGCCACGCGTGCTGCCCGATGACAAGCGACGCTCGCTGTGCAACATGATGCTGAAGGTGGATGCAAAAGCGCGTCCGTTCAGGGAGCGACTTGAACTCGACGTCAGCGTCGACGAGAACCTAGTGATGAAGATTCAGGCATGGTCCCTGAATCAGAAGGGTCGGGTCGAGGATGAGGTGCATGACCTCGAATTCGCCCTTGCTACGCCAGGCGCTAAGGCAGGATGGATGCGCTCGGGCCTGTTGGATTCAAATGCGGACGTAGGCGGGGCTACCGAATCCGGCGACCTCATGGTGCGCTCAAACCTGGCAGCGCGTGAGGACAACAGCCTTGTGCCAGGTGAGGTGATGGCTTGGGTGGACCCGACCTACTTTTGGACCCACACAGGCCGCACCCCACCGCAAATTCAAGTGGAGGAGCGCCTGTACTATGAGCCCTGCGCGGTCTGCAAGCGCCCCTCGAACGACCCCCTGTGTCGTTGCGCGACATCCGAAGCGCCGCACGCCCAACCCCAAGCGAGGCCATCAGCATGAGCGACACAGTCCTGAGTCGCTTGACCGACGCGTTGAGCAAAGCGGCGGCCGGCAACAGCCATGCGGCAGTCCCTGCGGCGGCCGTGCTGTGGCCGGACAAGGAAAGGCAGTGGCAGTCGGTCCTGGAGCGCGCAATGATGGCAATGCCGCAGTTGTTGGTACTGGGTGCCTACCAGCCCGAGCGGCGCTGCGGGCCCGCCATATGGCTGAAATGCGCCGTTGCTCGTACGCTGGGTGATGTGTCGCTTGGCACAGTGCCGGTGGTCTATCTGCCGGGCGTCAGCCGTGCCGACCTGCGCGCTATAGAAAGCTGCCCGCGCGACCTGCAGCCCTTGGCTGAGCTTCAGTATCGTGGTGCCTTCTGGAGCCAGGCCAACGCCAAGGACTGGACCCTGAGCGCCTTTCTGGCATCGAAGAACGGCGGCCTGGGCTTGGACGTGGCACAGGACAGGGCCACGCAAGAAGCCCTGGGCCAGGCGCTGGAGGCCGGCGTGCTGCTGGAGCGCAGCGTGGAGGAGCTAAAGGGCCGGCAGATCAACGCCGAGTGGCTGCACAGCCTGCTGGCGCCAAATCCCGCACGCGACCTATTGGTTTGGCTGAACGACCCGGAGAGCGCCCGGAATCAATGGAAAGGTGTTCGATGGGATGTGTTTGCCAATCGGTGCAAGTCGGACTTTGGCGTTGACCCTATCTCCGACGGAACGCTTGTGGCGGCCGAGTTGTTGGCGAAGGCCGCAGGCAAATGGGCAGCGGTTGCCGAGCTATACAGAGACTCTTACACCAGCTTTCCGAAGGTGTTCGAGCTGCTTGCCACGGTTCAGCCCCCACAGATGGGTCTATTTCCTGACCTCGACCAACTGGCCGGTTATCCGCAGGCTAACGAGCAAAGTGAGTCTGCACTGCGAAATGCCTTGTTAGTCTGCGCCGCCATGGACGCACAACAGGCACGCATGGCCATTCTGGCTGCGGAGACTGAGCATGGCATACGACGTAGCTGGTTATGGAACCGCATGGGCCGTTCGCCGCTGGCGGCGGCGCTGGCGCATCTGTGCAAAGCTGCTGAGCTAAGCGCGACTATTCCTATCGGCCAGACGCCGGCCGAACTGGCCGTCAGCTATCAGCAGTCGGGTTGGCAGGTGGACGAGGCCGCGCTGCATGCACTGGGTTCTGTGCATTTGAAGGCCGACGTTGAAGCCATCTCGGCGGCCCTTCGCGCGGTCTACCTGCCCTGGGTCGAGGAGGCAGCCAAACGGCTGCAGGAGGCCATCAAGGTCGCTGGCGGGCTGGTGCCCTTGTCTGCGAATACGGTTGGAGAACAAGGCGCCGGCACTTGTACGCTGTTCGTCGATGGCTTGCGCTACGATGTGGCGATGCGCCTGCGCAGGCGTCTGTCAGGACTGGGCGAGACGAGTCTTTCCGCCCATTGGACCAGCTTGCCTTCGGTGACCGCTTCCGGCAAAGCCTGGAGTTCGCCTGTTGCGGACCAAGTGTCAGGCACGGCTGACGACGTGGAGTTCGAGCCCCGCGTAGCTGCAGATGGTAAGCCGCTGTCGGGCCACAATTTTCGCAAGCTGCTGGCCGAGCATGGCATACAGCCGCTGGATAAGCACGAGACCGGAGACCCGCAGGGCCGTGCCTGGACCGAGGCGGGCGACCTGGACCACTACGGGCACGAGCACGGTGTGCGTCTGGCGCGCGATCTAGAGACTCAATTGGGCCAAGTAGTGGAGCGGGTTGGCGAACTGTGCCAGGCCGGCTGGAAGCGCGTGCGCATCGTGACCGACCACGGTTGGTTGCTCCTTCCAGGCGGCTTACCCAAGACTGAGCTGCCCAAGCACCAGGCAGAAACTCGTTGGGGGCGCTGCGCGGTACTGAAAGGCACCGCCCATGGCACCCCGCTGACGTTTGGCTGGGATTGGTGCAAAGACGTCCAGGTGGCCTACGCCCCAGGGGTAGCGTCTTTTATAGCGGGAGCGGAATACGCCCACGGTGGCATCAGCCTGCAGGAATGCCTTGTGCCAGTACTTGAGCTAGAGGCTGGCTCGGCGACAACAGTATTGGCGGTCACCATCAAAGCAGTGACCTGGAAAGGCTTGCGATGCGTTGTCGAAGTCGATAGCGCTTCCCCAGGTTTGACCGTCGACATTCGCTCCAAGCCCGTACTGGCATCCACCTCGTTGTTAGCAAGCACAAAGCCAGTGGCTGGCGGCAAGGCAAACCTAGCCATTGCCGACGATGACCACATGGGTTCTGCTGCCGTGGTGGTGGTCCTAAGTTCAGCTGGTGATGTGCTGCAGAAACTGGCGACCACGGTAGGAGGATGATGGATTGCGGTGTGACTCACGCTGACTCAAAACCCTGACTCGGAAGCAAAACCCAAAGTAGGATTATGGTTGCGACCAGCGCGCCACAATAGGTAGAAAAAATGCAACTCGATAACTTGGACAGAAAAGCTACGACTGCCTTCGAGGGTTATGTGGTTCGGAAGGACCTGGTGCGCACGTTCAGTCGCCAGTTTCCGGTGCCGACTTATGTTGTCGAGTTTTTGCTGGGCCGCTATTGCGCGACAACGGACGAGGCCGAAATCCAGGAGGGCCTCGACATCGTCCAGCGTCAGCTGGCTTCCCGTACCGTCAAGGCGGGCGAGGAGGAGCTCTTCAAGGCTCGGGCACGTGAGTCGGGTTCCGTGAAAATCATCGACATCATTACAGCGCGCCTGGATGCCAAGACCGACTCCTACATCGCCACACTTCCCAGCTTGCGGCTGACGGACGTCCGGCTGACACCCGAGATGGTCAAGGACAACGAGCGCATGCTGACAGGCGGTTTCTACGCCGAGGTCACGCTAGGCTACGACGCATCGATTGCGCAGGAGAAAGGCGGCAGGCCATTTGGCGTCGACGCACTGCGCGCCATCCAGTTGTCCAAGCGTGAGGTGCTGGACGTGCTGGCCAAGGGGCGCGAAAGCTTTTCGACTGCCGAGTGGCGGGACCTGCTGCTTCGCAGTGTGGGCTTCGAGCCGGAGGCCTTGCCCGAGCGGGCCAAAGATGCGCTGCTGCTACGCATGGTGCCTTTCGTCGAGCGCAACTATAACCTGGTCGAATTGGGACCACGTGGCACAGGCAAGTCGCACCTGTTCCAGCAAGTCTCGCCCTACGCGCACCTGATTTCCGGCGGGAAGGCTACAGTGGCGCGCATGTTCGTCAACAACGCCAATGGGCAACGTGGTTTGGTGTGCCAGTACGACGTGGTCTGCTTCGACGAGGTGTCCGGCGTGTCCTTTGACCAGAAGGACGGCGTCAACATTATGAAGGGCTATATGGAGAGCGGAGAGTTTTCGCGCGGCAAGGAAAGCATACGTGCCGACGGCTCCATAGTGCTAGTTGGTAACTTCGATGTGGACGTCGAGCACCAGCAGCGTATCGGCCACCTGTTTGGCCCGCTGCCTCCAGAGATGCGCGACGACACAGCCTTCATGGACCGCATTCACTGTTTCCTGCCAGGCTGGGATGTGCCCAAGCTCACCCCGGGCCTATTCACCGAACACTTCGGCCTGGTCAGTGATTTCCTGTCTGAGTGCTTCACCCAATTGCGCAACCAGAGCCGTGTCTCGACGCTACAGGGCCGCGTATATTGGGGCGGCGCCTTATCTGGCCGCGACCTGAATGGCGTCAACAAGACGGTCAGCGGTCTCCTCAAGCTGCTCTACCCGAACCCCGAGATGGCGGTGAGCGATGAAGACTTGGAGTGGGCTGTGCGGCTGGCTCTGGAGGTGCGGCGTCGCGTGAAGGAGCAGCAGAAGCGCATCGGCGCGGCGGAGTTCCGCAACACGCATTTCAGCTACACCATAGGCGCGGAAGGTGTCGAAAAATTTGTGAGCACGCCCGAACTTCAAAGTCAGGGCGGTATTGGCGATGAGCCGCTCGAGTGCGGACAGATTTGGACACTGAGCCCCGGCGGCCAGGACGAGTATCCGGGGCTGTTCCGCCTCGAGGTCAGCGAGGGACCAGGCAGCGGTGTGAGAGTGCTCAACAATCCGGTGCCGGCCCCTTTCAAGGAATCGATTCGCTGTGCCGAGCAGAACCTCTATGCAAGGGCGCAGCAGCTAGTTGGGGACCGAGACCCACGTTCACATGAGTTTTCTGTGCAGTTGCGAGGGTTCGATGCCGCCAAGTCGGGCGCCAAGACTAGCGTGGCCGCTCTCATCGCGCTGGCTAGTGCTCTATTGAAAAAGTCGATTCGAGGTGGTTTGGTCGTGGTAGGTGAAGTGACCCTGGGCGGCACCATCGAACCTATCCACAACGCAGTTTCCCTGGCTGAGATAGCCGTTGAGAAAGGTGCTAAGTCGTTACTCCTGCCTGTATCGTGCCGACGTCAACTGTTCGATTTGTCGGACGAGATGGCGACCAAGCTGGACATCGAGTTCTATCAGGATGGGCGGGATGCGCTGCTGAAGGCGATGGCGGATTGAGGGCGGAGCCCCGTTGTCCCATGCCACGGGGCTCAATCATTCCGTCGCTTTTACGGATAGATTACGGCATTGTTGCTGCTCAGTTTTTCCCCCGAGCGTCAACAGCCGTTTGCTAACGACGTCTCTGATTCCAAGTCGTGTCTGGAACCGTGGGGGTACCATGACGTCCGGGTACGTAATTTGCAATAGCCTAGACTAAATCTGACAGTGGTTGGTTATCCATGCCGCCGCACGTTGGTGCGAAGGACGTAGCCCGGAGTGCCAGTGTGCTGCAGATATGCGTCGATCCGGTTTCTCGTGCAATCGAGCCATTCCCTTTCGCATCTATCCCGGATCGGGGGATCCGGCTCACGCCAGTCGAATCGAAGGAGCAGTACATTCAACTGGCGCTCATACGACCCGACCCGGTGATCGGACCGCCTGGCTGGGTTCGGGAATACTGGTCGAACGCCATCTCGCTCATGGCATCGCCCGCGGACTTTCGGCTCGCCATGGAGGCGTTCGAGCTGTCCACGTTCGTCCTGAATCACGCGCTGACGCTCGTGACTCTATGAGGCGCGCTCGAAGCGCTGTTCTCGCCCTCGACGTCAGAATTGAGGTTCCGCGTGTCGGTGTTGATCGCGTCGTACGTTCCTCCGCCCGGTGTAGAACGGCTGCCCTCCAGCGCGAGATTTTTGAACTGTACGACAGCCGGTCCGCCGCGGCCCACGGCAAACAGAAGCACAACACGTTGCACCTAGTGCAGACGTTCAACATCCTTCCACGGGCCCTTGTTCGGGCGATCGATGAGAACGACGTCCCCAGCAAGACCGAGGTCAACAACATGCCGCTCGGCGCGCTGTTGCAACAAGTTGTCGCATCTGGTCGTTGAACTGAATGCGCCAAGGGTGGATATCGGATCGGACGAGGTGACGTAGTCCAGCGATACGCGTTCTCGGTGATGAGCGATCCGCGCACCAAGGTCGGAGTCGCCTGGAATTCTTGGGAGATCAGCAAAAACCTGGCGCCCTGCACTGAGCAATTGGTGCAAGACGAGTCCAGCTTGATTCTCGCGAAGCCGAACGTTGACATCTACGCAAAACGCTTGGGGGCAGGTCCTCGACGAGAACCGCGCCCGGATGAAGTTGATTCCGGGCGGGCTGGAGTGCAGGTGGACAAGGCGTAGTCGCTCAGATATCTGCAAGAACGTTAGGCGGACTATCTGGAAGGCGTGTTCGAGGTTGAGGACGATGAGTTGGAATACAAAGACGAGCCATCGGACGCGGCTTCCGCCTGAGTTGTACCCGCGAGGGCCTGTCAGTTCTTTTGTGTGGAGGGCAGGTAATGGCTCATCGGCAATTGGACCGGTGAGCCGACATTATCTCAG